>USAY01000033.1 GCA_900552755.1 uncultured Collinsella sp. | reverse complement strand
CCCTCCTTCACCGAATAGCGAAAAGCTAGTGCTCCATTGTAGTAGATGCCGCGTCCGCCGTGTGCTCGCGAGGCAGATGAATCGTAAAAGTCGTACCCTTTCCAAGCTCCGACTCCACGGATATGTAGCCGTGATGACGCTCGACAATCTGCTTGGTCACGGCGAGGCCCACGCCCAGACCGCCCGCCTCACGGGCACGGCTGGCATCGGCGCGCCAAAAACGGCCGAAGATGCGCGACAAGTCATCCTTGGCAATACCGATGCCGGTATCAGAAACGGCGATGCTGACGTGCTTGCGGTCGCTGAGCACCGACACCACGACCCAACCCCCCTCGGGGGTATAGCGCATGGCGTTACTCAAGAGGTTGATGACGCATTGCGTGATCATGTCGGGATCCGCCTCGACAACGTCATCGTGGCCCTGCGTCTCATCTGCAAAGCGCAAACGCAAGTCACGGTCGGCAAACAAGCGCTCCTGGCCATTCACAATCGAACGCACAAACGGCACCATATCCACCGGCTCCAGGTTGAGTGGCGCGGTACTGTTTTCCATGCGCGACAGGTCGAGCATCTGCTGCACCAGACGGGCCAGACGACGCGTCTCGGAAGCAACGGTCTCCAAATGCTCATCGTCGGTGGGATACACGCCATCCTGCATGGCCTCGACCGTTGCGAGCATGGCCATAAGCGGCGTGCGAAGCTCGTGTGCAACGTCTGAGGTCAGGCGCTTCTCGTGTTTCATATCCTTCTCGAGCGAGGTGGCCATCTCATCGAAGGTCTCTCCCAGCTGATCGATCTCATCATCGCCGCGCAAGCCCGTACGAGCGGACAGGTCTCCATCGCGAATCTGCTTGGCGGTGCTGGTAATACGATGAATCGGCTTGGTGAGCATGCGCGACATGAGCGCTCCGATAACGACCGAGATGCAGACGGCCACAACCGCGGCAAGGGCCATGGCGTTAAAGGTCTTCTCTCTGAATGCTGAGTCTGCCTTGGTGAGCAGGGCATCGGAGCCAATCGCCCACAATTTGACCTGACCCACGTGCTCGCCGGAGGACGTCACGATCTCAACGTTGGCAACACTATTGGAATCGGTGGGAGCAGACGAGACTGGGCTGTGCGACGCCTTCTTTCCGCTCGTACCGTCGGTTGTCGCCTGATTTTCGCGTACATCGGCAGTAGCGCTTGCCGAGGGCCACGAGTCGTCGTAGACGATGACGCCCTTTTTATTGACGACCTGCATGCCCAGATCGTCGGAAACCAAACTCGACGTTGCGACCGTGCGCAGTTCTCCCGCGGTCCAAGAGCCGTTTTCCTCATATGAGGTCGCCAACTTCTCGGCAGCGGAATTTGCGATTTCGACGATATTGGAGCGTGTGTAATCCGAAAAGACCGTGCCCCACACAACAGAGACAACGCCCACCAGCACCAATACCGTCATGAGCGATGTCAGAGCAAAAGCAAGTGCCATGCGCGAGGGATAGCTCATCGTTGGCCGTGAATCGGAACGAGGCGTGTTCCAACTAGCCTTGGAACCCGCCTCGCTCTCCTGCTTGTGCTTTTGTCCGATT
Organism: uncultured Collinsella sp.; assembly: GCA_900552755.1. Lineage (GTDB taxonomy): Bacteria > Actinomycetota > Coriobacteriia > Coriobacteriales > Coriobacteriaceae > Collinsella. The sequence goes on along the minus strand of USAY01000033.1, from coordinate 14,702 downwards.
TCAAAGCGTGCAGGTGTCATATGTGATTTCCCTATTTCTCGTCCGACTTATCGGTCTTGGCCGGAGCCTCGAAGCGATAGCCGACACCATGGACGGTGTAAAGCCACTTGGGCTTCTTGGGATCATCGCCCAGCTTGGCGCGAAGATTCTTCACGTGGCTATCGATGGTGCGCTCATAGCCCTCAAAGTCATACCCGAGCACTTTCTCGACCAGCTCCATGCGGTTATACACACGGCCGGGATGGCGGGCAAGCGTGGTGAGCAGCTTAAACTCGGAAGCCGTCAGATCGACTTCCTTGCCCTCGACCAAGATCTTGTGGCCCGAGATATCGATGACCAGATCGCCGAAGTCGAGTACCTCGACGGCGGGCTCGTCGGCCTGATGGGCACGGCGGAACAGAGCGCGAACGCGGGCGACGAGCTCGCGCGGCGAGAACGGCTTAATCAGATAGTCGTCGGCGCCGAGCTCAAGACCGATAATACGGTCCTCGATCTCGCCCTTAGCCGTCAGCATGATGATGGGGACATCCGAGGTATCGCGAATGGTGCGGCAAACGCGCTCGCCGGGAATCTTGGGGAGCATAAGGTCGAGCACGACCAGGTCGAACTGATGCTTCTCGAACTCCTCGATCGCGGACTGGCCGTCGCCGACGCCCACAACCCAGTAGCCTTCGCGCTCGAGATAGGCAGCGACGGCGTCACGGATTGCCTTCTCATCCTCGACCAGCAGAATCTTTTTTGCATCTGAAGCCATAACACGGCCCCCCTGTCTCAATTAGCTAAGAACAAGCCCATTTTAACGCACCTGAGCCCGCCGGATGCCGCTATGACGCGGCAGCTCGGCGGGCGGTACTCACAATTACAACGCGTTTATTCCCCTGTTGGCGCCTTTTTAACCCCTCTAAGCTTAAAGAGAGAATAGGCGTGCAGTGACCGTCTCTGGTATACCCTGGCTGTTGCGCACCGTGGCGTACGTAAGGAATGAGTCCGATTTTCCCGCCGTAGCTGGATAATCGCCATACTCCAAAGCGCGGTCGGGCGACAGCAGCGAGCCATAGGTCTTGGCAGAGGTGTCGATCAGGAAATGCGACGCCTGTACCTTAACAAGGTATTTATTCTTCTTGCCAGCCGCACATGCGAGCGGCTCGCGTGACAGAAAGAGGTACGGCCCTCCCTCATTACCGATATACGTGCCCATATTGCCCAGGCTGCCCACGCCGCTATAGGCCGCCTCGATAGAAAACACGAAGGTATCGCCCATATACACGGCCTCGAAAGGCGAGACTGACGAGGGAAGGACTAGCTGGGCACGCTTGGTGTTGTTGCCGTCGGTCAGATCGATTGCCGTTATGCCGTAGTAGACGCCCTCGTCGTTGCGGACACGCGGCGAGATGGTCAAAATGCCGTCGCTCGCGCGCGGGGCCGATGCAAAGCGGCCCGTCGATTTCCAAATTGTCTCGGCCTTGGATTCATCAAGTGAGCGACGATAGCAAAACGAATCACTACTCGTTTTATTGCCGCCTGTCGAAGGCATTTTATACCAGATGACTGATGACCCGAACGCCGTAAACAGGGGCGGATCATAGTCCTTGCCACCTCGATCGAGCTCAACCACATCGCCAGAGAGCGAAGCGCCCGACAGATTTTGAGCGTAGAGCTTCCACGATGAATTGGCAAAGTTCATCTCAACCCACGCGAATACGCCGTCGCCGGCGCGGACATCGTAGAATGCATATCCCGTGCCCTCGACAGGATCCTCGATTAATGTGGTAAGCGAGCCATCGCCCAGGTTGAGCACACCGAGCGTGTTGGCGTGCAATGCCGATGCGGGCGCCATCATCGCCGCGGCGTAATCGCCGTCGCAGTAGTACAGCAGCGTACCCAGAGGCAGCGTCCACGACGCCGCCGGCTCAAGATCGATGTCGACAGCCTCATACTCATCCGTAATCGAGATAATTTTGGAATCGTCCTTGATAACCTGCGGCTCGCCGGCGGCATCATCGCTGGTACCCGTTTTTTTCGAGCATCCGGCAAGCACCGTGGCAGCGCCCGCGGCAGCCCCACCGAGTACAAAGCCGCGACGCGATATTCCGTTCTTGATGTGATCGGCGATACCCATTAGGCGATCTCGGCGCGAGCGGCCTCGATGGCGCGCGTAAGCTGGTCGGCGCAGGAGGTCTTTTTCATACCGCAGGTATTACCGGCGAGAACCTCGATTACGCGATCGGCAGGAGCGCCCTCGACCAGCTTGGAGATTGCCTTGAGATTGCCGTCGCAGCCACCGGTAAACTCAACGCCTATCACCTTGTTGCCGTCATCGGAAAGGTCAAGGTGAATATTGCGAGCACACACGCCCTGAGGCTTGTAATCAAACGAAATCATGCGATCCCCTCTCAGAATGTTATTCGAGACGACTATTATCCCCGTCTTTCCCTAAATGCAACGAGGCGCTTTGCCGGCAACACACATTACCAGCAAAGCGCCCTAAAAAGCTAACGTTATGCCCGAACCTACTCGAAGCTCAGCTGCTCCAGACGATCAAAGACCGTGTCGATACGGGTGAGGAAGTCCCATGGATCAAAGATCTCGTCGAGCTTCTCCTGGCTGACGGTGCAGCGCGGGTCGGCCTCGAGACGCTCCTTAAAGGTGGGGCCGGAGACACAATCCTGTACCTCGTGCCAGGTTGCCATGGCGTTCTCCTGCACAATGGCGTACGCGTCCTCGCGGGTGATGCCCGTATCGACGAGGGCGAGCAGCACCTTGGAGGAGAAGATGAGGCCGCGGGTCTTATTGAGGTTGGCCATCATGCGAGCGGGATACAGCTGCAGGCCGTCGATAACGCGGATGAGGCACTGGAACATGTGGTCGAGCGCGATGAAGCTATCGGCCTGGGCGACGCGCTCGGCAGAGGAGTGCGAAATGTCACGCTCGTGCCACAGGGCGACGTTGTCGAAGGCAACCTGCGCGTTGGCCTTCACGACGCGCGACAGGCCGCAGACCTTCTCCATGGTGATGGGGTTGCGCTTGTGCGGCATGGCGGAGCTGCCCTTTTGACCCTTACGGAACGGCTCCTCGGCCTCGAGTGTATCGGTCTTCTGCAGATTGCGAACCTCGGTAGCGATGCGCTCACAAGTGGCCGCGGTGATGGCAAGAACGCCGGCGAGGTAGGCGTGATGATCGCGGCTAATAACCTGCGTGGACAGCGGGTCGTGAACCAGGCCCAGGTGCTCGCAGACATATTCCTCGACAAACGGCTCGATGGAGCTGTACGTGCCGACAGCGCCCGAGATGGCACCAAAGGCAACGTTCTTGCGGGCATCCTCAAGACGGTCCAGATCGCGCTTGAGCTCCCAAGCCCAAGAGCCAAACTTCATGCCAAAGGTCATCGGCTCGGCATGGATGCCATGAGTACGTCCGGCGCAGAGCGTGTTGCGCTCCTCGAAGGCACGGCGCTTGCAAATCTCGCCGAGTTTCTTGACGTCCTCGATGATCAGGTCGCAGGCCTGGGTGAGCTGGTAGCACAGGGCCGTGTCGCCCAGATCGGAGCTGGTCATGCCATAGTGAACCCAGCGGCTGGGCTTGGGGTCGCCCTCGGGAACATCGGCATCGATGTACTCCTTCATGTTGGTCAGGAAGGCAATGACGTCGTGGCGCGTGACTTCCTCGATCTCATCGACCTTCGCCTTCTCAAAGTTGGCATGGTCGCGGATCCACTGGGCCTCGTCTTTGGAAATACCGATCTTGCCGAGCTCCGCCTGGGCCTCGCAGGCCAAGACCTCGATTTCCTGCCAAATGGCGTACTTGTTCTCGAGGGAGAAAATGTGTCCCATCTCCGGGCGGGTATAGCGATCGATCATAGCGGCTCCTTTTTGGTTATTGGCACGTTGGTCGTAACCCAACCATTGTACCGTGCGCAGGTGCAAGTATGGGCAGCAGGCATTAACCTAACATTTTGGAATTGGAGCGAGCATGGGGACGTCCGCGCATTTGCTTCGCAAATACGCACCGGCTTCAGTGGCATACCGAGATCCGGGGAAGTGTGGGAGCAAAGCGGGCTGAATCTACCATTCCCGAAATCTTCCTTGCTCCATGGAGCGGGCAACGGGACGTCCGCGCATTTGCTTCGCAAATACGCACCGGCTGCGGTCGCCTATCGGCGACCTTGCCTGCTCGCTATAAACGCTTCGCGTTTATTTAACGCTCGCACCCTGTCGGGTTCGAGTCCCGGCACTTTATTGAAAAAGGCACGGTAACGAAACGTTACCGTGCCTGAAATTCGAATGGAGCGGGCAACGGGACTCGAACCCGCGAGTGTCAGCTTGGGAAGCTGATGCCTTACCACTTGGCGATGCCCGCATATGTGGGGGATAGTATAACGCGGTTGTCTTGTTCGATACAAGGGCGGCGATGCTTGTTTTAGCTGTGGAGATTCGTTTGAAAATCGCGTCAATTGTGGAGATGAGGACCTTTGGCCTCCTGTTCTCCCTATCTTCTACCTGCACTTTTGCTTGATTGTTGTATTTGAGCTCAATTTGTCAGGAATTGGGCAAGCTTTTGGTCAGGCTCCGGTACTTACCCGCATGAACCTCGGGGGTAGCCTCATCCTACGCGTCGCAGCCTCCCCGTGCGACGCACGAGGGATAAGGAGCAGCCATGTCCAACGCACCCACGCACTCTGTCCACAGCGCAATCGCAACAGGTCCGCTGCTCCTGCTCCTCTTCCTGCTTTTCGGCTGCCTGGCACCGGGAGCCGCATTTGCCGTCGATGGCTACGACCAGCTCGGCTTCCGCACTATTAGCGATGATTGTGGACCCTTCTTCATCGGCAAGTATGAAGCTCAAGACACCTCGATTGCCTACTGCATGAACCAGGAGCGCCCCGGCCCCACCAAACCGGGCGGCCCATGGCTCAACTTTGATCAAGGCTGGGTGTGGCTCGACGACGAGTTCGCGGCAATCGTTTGTCACGGATATCCAACCACCACGTCGTTTGGCGGTTACCATCTTTCACCCGATCGCGCCCGCGCCGCCACCCAGCTTGCCGTATGGATGCTCAACGGCACTACCCATGTCGACGGCACCTACTCCTACACGACCGCTCAGGGTAAAACCAAGAGCGGACACTTTACCGCCGACAATGAAGTCGTGGCGGCTGCGCGGTGGCTCCACGACAGCGCAAAATCAGGAAGCATCAAAGCCGCTCCGCACCGCGCGCGACGCTATCTAGGGGCCGTATCGGGCGGCAGCAAACGTCAAGACATGCTCTATGTACTGCCGGCGGTCTCTGTTTCCTTCCAAAAGCAGTCTGCTAACACCGTTATTACCAGCGGAAACAATACCTATCAGTTTACCGGGGCAACATTCGATATTTTTGAGAGCGCCAGCGGCGCGCGTGTCGGCACCATCAAGATGGACAGCAACGGTCGAGCGCAAGCAACACTTCTGCCCAACACGGCATACTACCTAGTTGAAACGAAGGCGCCGGCCGGCTATGTCCCCCGTCGTGATCGTATTGCCTTTACCACGGGGAATGACGGCGGGCGGGTCGCCATTGATGAACAGCCCGGCACCATCAACCTGCGTATCGTAAAACTCGATGCCGCGACGAATGCCGGCCCCCAGGTGGGATCTTCACTCGCAGGAGCAGAGTTCACGTGTGTGTCGCAATCAACCCCTGGATGGGCACAAATCCTCACGACCGACGAAAGCGGTCGGGCCACCCTCGCCGATGTCCCCTTAGGAACCTTTACCATCTACGAATCAAAAGCCCCCGAGGGCTACCTGCCATCCAACGACAGCTGGACCTATACCGTTGGAGCCGACCAGCTCGGCGATTCAGGCGTGGTCGAGATCGAATCCCGCATTTCCGATATCCCCATTGCGTTTGACCTTGAGATTTCCAAATTCAAGGATTACGGCAATAGCGACCAATCCGGCCTGGAGCAGCCGGCGGGTGGTGTTGTCTTTGAGGTTGTCAGCAACAGCTCTCAGCAGGTTGTTGGCACACTGACCACAAACATCTATGGCTTTGCCTCCACCAAAGATCAGCCCGAAGCATGGTTCGGCACAGGCAAGCGACCCGCCGGTGTCCACGGAGCTGTCCCATACGACCGTGCCGGCTACACGATTCGCGAGGTTCCGGAAACCGTCCCCGAGGGTTTTAAACGTGCAGGGGAATGGACCGTCGGGGCCAATCAGATTTCCGACGGGGCCGAGCTTCAATATATTGTGGACAACCACGCGCTGTCGACGCATCTCCAGATTGTAAAACGCGATGCCCAAACAGGCGCTTCTGTTCCCCTAGCCGGATTCACCTTCCAACTCCTCGACAGCAATCACGAACCTGTCTCACAAACTTGCTGGTATCCAGCACATAACGTAATGGACACCTTTACGACTGACGCGACCGGCACCGTCACACTGCCCGAATCGCTCATGCCGGGCACCTATTATGTACGCGAAACCTCGGCCAAAGAGCCCTATCTTGTCGGCGAAGAGATCGAGGTAAACATACCCGCCGACATGAACCTAACGCCCGTTGCAATCGCCTCGTATTATGACCACGCCGCGACCGGAAACATCAGGATCGTTAAAACCGATGCCATAGACGGCAGCAGCCTCGCGGGCGCCGTCTTTGAGATCCGTGCCTCGGGTGATATCGTGCGCCCCGACGGTAGCATTGCCGCGCTCGACGGTGAGACCGTCGCGACCGTCACGACGGATGAAACTGGAGAAGCACGCGCGGACAACCTCCCACTGGGATCTGGCACCGCACGCTACGAGGTTGTCGAGACTCAAGCGCCGGCAGGCTTCTTGCTCGATCAGACAACCCATATTGTCGACCTTACTTATGCCGACCAGAAAACACCCGTTGTAGAAGCACGGCTTAACGTATCCGACGATTACACCAAGGTTGATATCTCCAAGGTCGATGCAAGCGGTGAGCAGGAAGTGGAAGGCGCACAGCTCACCTTATATGGTCCCGATAAAACCGAAATAGACTCCTGGACCTCATCCGACAAGCCGCACCGCGTCGAACATCTTGCACCCGGCACCTACTCGTTGCGCGAAATGATGTCTCCGCGGACCTATGACCTTGCCGAGGAGATAACGTTTGAAATAAAGGATACGGGAGAAGTCCAATCCGTCGCGATGAAGGATGCGCCCATCGAGATCAAGGGGCAGGTCGACAAGCGTCAGGAACTTGTCCAACCTATCGAAAAGGGCCTGTTGGCTAACGGCGATGGTAAAAACCGTGCCGCGATGCAAACCAATACGGATGGGCTTTTCTCCTATACCATCGACGCTCGAAACGATTCAGCTACCTGGGTTGATGAGTTCACAATTACCGATGATCTTGAGTGTGCCGAGGACGATACAGCGAGATTCGTCTCAATCGAAACCCCCGTCGCCATCGGCGACCTCAACGGTCTGTGCAACGTGTGGTATCGCACGACGCCGTTGGACTCGACAGACGTCGATGAGCCGGCAAACGCGACACTTGACGATGGGCACGAAAATCCTTGGCTTGAGTCCGACGAAGTAAAAGAGAGCCTTGGTGAGGACTGTCGCCTCGTCGATTACGACGGCTGGCGCCTCTGGAAGGCGGATGTCTCGACCACGGAATCCACCACACTCGAGGCGGAAGAGCTCGACCTTACACCCAATACCGTCGTAACGGGCATTCGCATTGAATACGGTGCGGTAGCCGCCGACTTTACGACTCGAAGCGATGCGGATTCTTGGACCCGCGATGATCTCAAAGATGAGCACGACGACCTTGACGATGCCAAAGCAATCCTTGGCACAGACGCTCGGGGCGCAGTCGTACACATGCAGGCAACGTCGGCTTATACGCCCCAAACCGCACTCACCAACAGCGCACGCGTCGATCTTTGCCGCAACGGTGGCGGCGATAAACTTGAGTCGCATGACGAGGACAGCGTCATTCAACGCTGTACCCTACCGCAGGACCTACCGGCAACAGGATCAGTTCCCATCTCCGCTTGCATCACCGCGCTCCTGACCTCGGGTGCCGCAGCCCTATGGTTCGCTCGCCTTAGGTCGATCCCAAAGAAGCGCTAGCGCGATGAAAAAGCGGGCGAGCCAGGGGACTGGCTCGCCCGCTTTCAATCATGTAAATCGCCGTATCTACTCTGCAGACGAAGATCCACCATCAACGATTGCCTGCTCGGACTCAGGAATCCCATCGGCACCCGTACTCTGTTCTTGCTCCACCTCTTCGCTGATTGCGGAGGCGGGGGTCGAGCCCTTCGCACCCACGATGTAGGCAGCCCCAAATCCTAACGCAATGGCAATCAAGGTCAAAATCACGTAGACAGGCCAATGGCGCTTAATATACGAAAACACGTTGACTCCTTAGAGCTCCGTCTACGAACGGCGGATAACCTCGGTCACGACCTCGGATACCGTGGCAATGTTCGTCGGGTTGACATTGTGGGGCAGGTCGTCCTCGGTACGAGCGCAAGCCAGACGCGTGCCGTCCACGCCGGCGATGGTGAGGGCTCGGCGGCTCGCCTCGAGCGCGGCATAGGCATCGGTCTTGGCATAGGGCATCTCGAGCGCGCCACAATCGACATGGAACGACTTGCACACCTTGCTGACCAGGTTCATGATGCGGCGATCGCCCTTGAGCAGCTGCTGTTCGCCCTCAACCGTCACCACCGAAAGCCTACCGGCGCCGACGGATTCAAGATTGATGAAGAATACGCCGCGGAGCTTATCGCGGTGCGAAGCCAAGAAGGCCTTCATGCCGGCGCCATCACAATCCGAGGCGCCCGTTGCCACAAACCAGATATTGTGACCGAGCAGCTCATCATCGCCCATAGAGGCGACAGCCGAGAGCATATCTTCGGAAGAAGCGCCATCGGAAGACGTAGCGCCGCCCTTCCAGCCATCGTTATCGTCCTCGAAGTTATCCCACGAACCGATACCGCGACCGGACTTCTTGGCATCGTAATCGTCTTCGACGCCCAGCCAGTCACTCATGCTGTCCTGCTCGTTTTTCTTTTTACGGCCGAACAGGCCACCCAGGCCGCGCTTACGAGACTTGGGTGCCGCCGGGGCGGGAGCCGAAATGGTCTCGATCGGCTGCGCGCCCGACGCAACGGGCATAGGAGGCGCAACGGGTGCCGATGTGGGTTCGGGACCCTGGGCAGTAGCAAAGGGGTCGTTGACCTGGGCAGAGGGATCGGGAAGGTCGAACAGCGACGTGCGAGACGCAACGTTTGCCTGCTTCATCGACGGCAGCGACGGATCGGGGACCGAAGCCAGCGGAGACGAAGAGGGCGCAGGCGACGGTGCCGACGCCGGATCGGGAACATTCATCTGCGGACGCGGTGATGCCTGGGAGGAAATCTGGGCCATAAGGGAATCGACCGTTTCGTCCTGGGTGGGAGCGACATCGGCAACCGTGGCACCGGAACCACTCGGGGTCGGCATGGTGAAAATCTGCGTGGAGTAAGGCCTCGACTCATCTGTCTCGGGAGCCTCGGAAACCGCAGGCACTTCCTCCTGCTCGGCCTCGGTCGACTCATCTTGCTCGGCTGCCGCGTATTGTTCTTCGTCAGAGTTGGCCTCGACGGGCTCGTCCTCGGCGGCATCTTGGATTTCGGCAGCATCAATAGGCTCGTCATCGTCCACCGCGTCGCCCTGTTCATCGGAAACAGGAAGGGGCTCGGCAATCGCGGTGCCTTGCTTTTCAAACGTTATCGTGGAATCGAACTTCGCGGCATCAAACGACATGGTGCTATCGACGTGCTGCTGGGCCTCGAAAGACGTCGTCGCCTCAACAACATCCGCGGACGTCGGTTGCTGGGACTCAAAGGACGTTGTAGCTTCGGCGGCGTCGACGGGCACGGACTGCATAGCCTCGTTCTGCTCGAACTCTTGCGCCGCGAGCTCACGTGCCGCCTCGGCTGCCTGCTGCTGAGCGATAGCCTCCTGCTCGGCAGCCTCGCGTGCGGCAGCGCGCTTCTCCTCGAAATCGTCGACAAATTTCTTGCCCTTTGCAAGCGCACCCTTAAAGAAGTTGGAAGCGCTGGCGCCAATCGACGAGAACGCCGATGCAATGTCGGCATGGGGCGTTGCCGCGGGAATCTCGGCAGAGAAATCAGTATCGCTCTCGTAAGACACGCGCCTCGGCTGTTCAACGTAATCGTCGTCAGACTCGTCCGCAACGTCTTGCACCGGCGCGGCGGGAGCCAAAATGTCCAGTCCTGCCGCGGGATCGATCGCGGACACCGCCTCGGGCTCGGCAACGGCAGCGGTAACCGCGGCAGACTCATCATCCACGGTGACAACGGGGGCAGGCTCGAGCTCAAACGTCGGCTCCTCGCCCTCCTCGTAATCGAGCGTGCAGGACTCGGGAAGCATTCCGAGCGCACGGATGGCATCCGAACCAAAGCGGATGTTGCCGGCGGCGTTGCGATAGAGCTTGGGCTCGGGCTCGACCGCGGCAGGTTCCTCCGCCGACTCGGCAGCGGGAACCTCGTCATTGAACTCTTCGGCCTGGACAGTCTGATTCTGATCCTCGGGCACGATGGCGCCGATCAGCGTCTCGTCGGCAGACGCACCCTCAAAGCCCTCGATCTGCTCGTCGAAAGCCTCACCCTGTTCGGGCTCGGTCTGAGCGCCGGGAGCAATCGGCTGACCGAACTCGTCCTCGGCGTAGGTAGGTTCTTCGTACTCGATGGTGTTGCCGTAGTCGTTTTGCTGCTGGGCCGCGGCATACTCCGCCGCCGCACGCGCCATTTCCTCGGCACGACGCTTCTGCTCCCCAAAATAGGTGTCGAACGGAACATCGTCGGGAAACTCGTTTTCGCCCTGGAAGGGAGCAACGTTGTCCATAACGCCGAGCATAGCGGCGACAGAAGACTTGTTGCACACCGCGCCGGACGTATAGGGAAGAATGTGGCGGTTAGAGATGATGTTTGCCGCGTTGGCAAGTGCAACGAGGGAAGCGAGGATCGCGACAATCCACAGCAGAACCTTGAGCGCGCCGGGAAGCGGCAGGATGCGCAGGATGGCAACGGCAGCAGGGGCAACCGTGGCAACAGGCAACAGCTTGGCGATAAGCGCACGATACGAAGCATAGGGCTCACGGGCGAGCAGCTCAGCACGGGGAGAGTCGTAGTGTGCGACAACGACCACCGGGCGGTTGCGCGGAGACGCGAGCGGACCCGAGGCTTTGTGGTAGGCGATGACATTTTGGCTCACGCCCGTCTTGCCCAGGCGCGAAACCACGGGGTGGCCCGTGCGCTCGAGCACGTAAAGAACGGCGCCGACAATGGCCAGCAAGGTGCCGACCAAGCCGACACCGCCGCCGATGCCCATCAGCAGGGCGCCGGCAAACGCAAGAATACCGGTAACGGCAAATGCCAATCTACTGGGCGCCGGAGCATTGAACTCCTGAACCTCGGGATCAAAGCCGTGGTTGCGGAAGATCTGAGCGATATCCTCGGCAGCCAAGCGCTCTTCTTCGCTGCATGCCGGCGTAATGCCGGTGTTCTGCAGCAGGTGGTTAATATAGTTCTGGGTGTTCGCCATGTGCGCTCCACATCCATAATCCGACAAATAGGCCCAATGCATGCACATTAGAACCGTATATAGTCGAAAGTATACCCCGAGCGAGCGCAAACGACCGAATTCGGGCCATCTTAACGCCCCGAGCGGACAAGGATATAGCCTAATCTCCATATCGGACTAAAATCATGGCAGCAAACCACCTTCTCATGCGAGGACCCTATGACGGCAAGCGACACGACCGCGACAATTAAAAAGGGGAATTCGGAGCCCAGTTTCGATAAAACGGCTCAGCGCATCCTCAATCTTTTCTTTGTGCTCAACAGCTCCCCCGAACCGTTGACGACCGAGCAGATCGTCTTGGATTCCGACCTGGGATATGGCTCGGGCAATATCGACTCGGATAAGCGCAAGTTTCGGCGCGATCGTGACAAACTGCTCGAGCGTGGCATCTTAATCAAGGAGGTTCGCCCCGCCGGTGCGCAGGAGACCGAGGAAAGCTCGTGGACAATCGACCGCGAGCACACGTTTGCTGCAGGCGGCCTCATCACCGCAGACGATGCCGATATCCTGCTCAACGCCATCGACCAGACGCTAGCGGCCGGCTCATCCACTTTTGCCGCACCGCTTGCCGATATTCGCTCCAAGATTGCCTACCTCACCGGTGGGACGACGGTGGACGAAACACCGATTCGCCGCTCTCCCACCGTCGATGCGGTATGGAGCGCCTTTGCCGAGCGATGCGCGCTGCGATTTTTATATCAGAACGGACGCGGCGAGCAGAAAGAACGTACCGTCTGTGTCTACGGCATGTTCGAACGCGAGGGCGTGGCGTACTTCTGCGGCCTCGACAATGTCACCGACGACATCAGGACATTCCGCTGCGACCGTATCGTTCGCGCTTGGCGTCCTTCGAAAGCCTACGCCATCCCTGCGGATTTCAACCTCAACGATTACTTATTCTTTGAGTTCGATTTTGCCGACCGCCCACCCGTTGCGGCTACGTTCTCGTTTGCGCGTGAAGCGCAGGCCGATATGATCAGCGGTCTCACGCGCGGACGAGGCGAACTCATGCGCACCGAAGCAGGTTGGACATGGACCGTTGACGTGCGCGACTTTGAAGCCGCAGCCTCGTTTTGCATGACCCATGCCATGGATGGCATGAGGCCCGTCGCCCCCGATTCTCTCAAGCGGGCGTGGAATCACCTCATCGAAAGGACGGTGCACGAGCATGCCCGTGCGTAAACTCACCAGCGAGCAAAGACTCTCGCGCGCCATCGACATCATGGAGGCCCTCTACGCCGCCGGCGAGAATGGCATGACACGAGACGAGCTTTGCTGTCGCTTTGATATCACGGGGGCATCGCTCGACGAGATTCTCGAGATTGTCTCGACACTTGCGGACCGAAAATCGGGCGCACGTATTATCTGCGAACGCCGCGGCGAGTGCGTGGTCCTCACCGGTGATGCGGGGCGCGTGCTACCGCTGCGTCTGAGTGCCGCCGAGGGCGCTGTGCTCAACCATGAACTTGAATCATTGGGAATCGAACCCCAAGCGGCGGCTCGAATACGGCGCGCCCTTCTTCCCAAAGAGCTCGGCTACAACCAGCGCGTCTTTGACACCGTCGCCCACGGATCGCACTGGCAGCAGCTGAGCTGCGCCATTCGGGACGGCGTTCGCTGCCGCATCTCGTATCGCTCGATGGATGACACACAAGCGCGCGAGCGTTTGGTCGACCCCTTGCGCATCACAACAAACGGCGACCAAACGTATCTGATTGCCTGGGATGTCGCGGTCGACGAGCAGCGTACCTATCGTATGGATAAAATCGAGGGCCTGGTCTTGACCGACGACTCCGTCGTGCGCCACGCACCGGAGCCCGCGACCCTCCATGACTCCCTCGCCCAGGCGGAGCGGAGCGCGAAGCTTCTCATGCCGCGCGCCTTGGCAGAGCGCCTAGACTGGCCCGGCGTCATGTCGATTGAACCCAATGGAGCGGACAGCTCAACAGTAAATGTGCGCTACGGCTCCGAGCGCTGGCTGTTTAGCCAGGTAATCGCAGCGGGCGGGGCCATCCGCATCTTGGATGACCCCGCTCTGTCAGAACATCTGTGCGATATGGCAAAATCCCTCGTCTGTCCGCTTTAGCGGCGCCGCTCGTGGCGTGCGCGCCACAGCTGTAGATAGTGCCCGATTTGTGCCGATTCGATGCGCTGATAGGAACTCGTGGGCAGCGACGTTAAGAATTTCTTGCCGTAGCCCTTCGTCACCAGGCGCGGGTCGGCCAAGATGAGTACGCCACAATCGGTCGATGAGCGAATGAGGCGACCGGCGGCCTGCTTGACCTCGAGCACGGCCTCGGGCAGCGAATAGCGCGCCCAAGCGCGGTCTTCACGCAGATTGCGCTCGCATGAGAGCGGGTCTGTGGGGCTCGAGAACGGCAGCTTGGGGATGATGACGCAGCGCAGCGTCTCGCCGCTGGCGTCAAACCCTTCCCAAAAGGCCTTAAGCGCAAAGAGCGACGAGGTCGGTTCGTTGATAAACCGATCGCGCAGGCGACGAGGAGACGAGTTGCGCTGCTGGCAGTTGAGTTCCAGACCCGCGCGAGCTATCTTGGGCTCGACACGAGCGTACAGTTCCTCCATGTCACGCCTGTTGGTGAACAGCGTGAGCACCGAGCCGCCCATGGCAAGATGAGCGTCGACCAGCACACGCTCGAGCGCCGAAAGATAGCCTTCGCGGTCGCGCGGATCGGGGATATCCCCAGCCACGACCACGGCCATATTCGAATCGAAATCGTAGCTCGAATCCAAGTGCAGCGACGATGATGTCGAGGCACCGATGCGATCGAGGCCGACGGCGTGGTTAAAGTGCTCAAAGCTCTTGGAAACCGTCATGGTCGCCGATGCGAAGATAGCCGTGTGGACCTCGGGCAGCCACTCGGTTGCCAAGGCCTCGCCAATATCGATGCGCTCCGCGGTCATCGACTCGCCGCCGGCGCGCAATCTGCGATTGACTTGCAGCGAGTACACGTAGTGTTCGTCGGTACCGTCAATGATGAGTTTGAGGTTCTCGGCCAACTCGTGTAGGCGGCGCGAGATGTCACCCAGGTCGACAACAACCTCGGGCTTGTCGGCGGCGACGGCTTGCACCAGCG
>USAY01000032.1 GCA_900552755.1 uncultured Collinsella sp. | reverse complement strand
ATATCGGCGGTGCTGTTTCGCGATATTCAACAGTGCTCAAGCGAGCAAATACTCAATCAAAACAATGCTCGCGGAGAAGGCGCCTTCAATCGCATTGATTGGAGGCGCCTCTAATATCAAACAATATCTATTCTGCCAGAGATCGTGGAGTAAGGGCGTCGGTCGAATACGCCAGATAACTGGTATCGCTCTGACGATATTCTGGTAAACTATCGTTAGGGCGATAGCAGTTAGGAGACTCGTGTGAAACTGTGGCATGGTTCTCAGAAAATCATTAAGGCTCCCCAGCTTGGCCTGGGGAAAATCCATAACGACTATGGACAGGGATTCTATTGCACAGAGAGCCTCGACCTTGCAAAGGAATGGGCATGCTCTCGGGATGTCGATGGTTTTGCAAATAGATATGAACTCGATATGACCGATCTTAATATCCTCGACCTGCTATCGCCGCAATATAGCGTCATGCATTGGATTGCGTTGCTCATAGAGCATCGTTCTTTTCGTAAAGATACTGCCGTTGCCGTAGGGGCGTGCGAATATCTCCACGATCACTTTTTACCGGATACTGAAGCCTATGATGTGATTAGAGGATGGCGTGCGGACGACTCGTACTTTAGCTATGCCAGGGCATTTGTGAAC
Source organism: uncultured Collinsella sp. (assembly GCA_900552755.1). GTDB lineage: Bacteria > Actinomycetota > Coriobacteriia > Coriobacteriales > Coriobacteriaceae > Collinsella. The sequence continues at coordinate 15,866 of USAY01000032.1, read as the reverse complement.
AATACGATCACCGTTGAGCAACTTGGTCGATCTATGAGGCTTGGCAACCTGGGGGAGCAGATCATGCTCAATAGCGAGCATGCGTTTAAGAATATTCGATTTGCTGGATTTGAGCGCGCACCGCTAGCCCTGTATGGCCCATTGGCCAGGGAACGAGACGAAGCGGCAAGAGAACAGTATCGGCAGCTGCTTGCCGAAAACCCGTTTGAGGGAATCCGCATCGTCGACATCATTCGAGAGGGGATGACTGCAGATGACCTGCGCATACAGTGAAGTGTATCTCGAGGACGCTATGAGAACGCTGGGCGAGGCAGTCGATTTTGCCCTCTGCGAGCAAGGGCTGAATCCGACCGAACTGACGGCGATCTTGTCAAACGCTCTTGAGATGAAACAGTTTGAGCGCGGTATCCCACGCGTTGTCTGCGGCATGTCGGGCGACGAGCTTGCGCGCGAGATCATTGTTCACGCGGGTCTGAAGCCCGTCGAATTCAGGGAGGCCTATCCGTTCGACCGTTCCCCGCAATACTGGGCAGGCTGGGTTTTGGCATACACGCAGTGGACGTGCGGCCTAGGTTTTAGCGACCTTTTTGAAGTGGCACCACTCGATTGGATTATCGGCTCGTACCATCCGCTTCACGAGGCCTCCGAAGATACATTCGCCCAGATAGTCATTGATAAATGGAACAAAGCCCAGGCAGGCAAAAAGGGCCTCAAGGCAGCACGAAAGGCAGCCGGCCTGACCCAAAAGCAGCTGGCCGCCCAATCGGGAGTCAAACTCCGTGCCATACAGCTCTACGAGCAAAACCAACTGGACCTGCGCCGTGCCTCGGTATCCTCGGCATTGGCGCTCGCAAATACGCTAAACTGCACCATTGAAGACCTCATCTGGCAACCGATTACTTTGGAGTACGATTCGCGGGCTATTCTTTCACTCGACGACGTCGGCTCACTCGAGGTATCCGCTTGCCGGCTATGAAATTGATTGGACGCCACATGGAGATCCCCAACACCCTGTGCAGCAATGTATACGACTTTGCGTTTTGCCCCGAGCCCTGTTACGAGCGCTTGGCCGACCTCGCCGACCCCGAGGACTGGGGTCCCGGCAACCGCATTCTCAAAAACTACCTGTCGTTTTCGTTTAGCCGCGCGGTGTTCCTGACCGAGCGTGACGTGGACCAGACTGCCCCGTCCAACTTGCCGCTGGTGTTCGACGACGACCGCTGCCTATTCAACACCGGCCTGTACACGCGCCGCTACGAGACCATCTACGGTCTGTTTGAGCCCAACACCAAGCCCGACGCGCGCCAGCGCTGGTTTTTGAAGGGCTTCTTTAAGGAGAGCGACCCCATGCTGGTCTCGTTTGAGTACCTGCCGTGCCGCGTGCGCTTTGCCGAGGACCCCTCCGAGCTGGTCTTTGACTACCGCCTGCCCATCCGTTCCAATATCGACCATATTTTGGGCGACGAGGAGAACCTGACACGCATTCCTGCCAGCCTGATGGGGGAGGACAACTCGCTGCTGCTGCGCCGTGCCTTTGAGGGCGCCGTCGTCGAGGCCGCCCGCCGCGCCGCCGCCAATTACACGCTCGCCGTGCCGCAGTTCTACGGCGGCCGGATCCAACTGCTGCTGCCGTTGTGCCTAACCGGCGACAAGCCCGAGCTGGCGCTGACCATCCAGCGCGAGGACGGTTTCTACGCAGCACGCACCTGCCTCACGCTCGACATGGCCTACAACAACGCGCGACTGATCTGCCGCCCAGAGACCTCGTGGATAAAGCGGTAAATGATTGTTTAGCTGCGGTTTTTCCGATTGCTTTGGTTGTTTCGGCTTGGCTAGCACCCACGAATTGGTTGATTTCCGATCTCAGCCGAACACATTGAGCGGACAGGCCGTTCCCGCAGCTAGCCGAACGCCCCCGAGGCCCCATCCGGGCCCCGGGGGCGCCGTTTTCCCAGTTGAAGGAACGGTGGAGATGTGTTTCGATGGGTCCGGTGGCCATGCTCCGCCCTCCGCCCGGCACCTCTTCCCAGACTCAGCCGGACGGTCGGTCAGTCTATTCCGTTTTGCCTTCAGGCTAGGCCAGCGGGGCATCGCCCCTCTCTGCGCGCGCCCTCTCGATGAGCCCCGGCGTCAGGTCGAGGTCGCCGAGCGCCACGTCCTCCACGCCGTAGGCGTCCAGCAGCGCCGCCGCGTCCTCCCCGAGCATCGCCCTGAAGGCGCGCGCGGGCGTCGAGAAGCCGAGCGCGCCGCGGGGCTCGGAGTTCACGTGCGACATGGCCAGCGCCAGGTCCGCCGGGGCGAGCCGGTCGAACCTGAGTCCGGCGCCCTTGGGCAGCAGCTTCCTGATCTCGACGTGGTTGCGCTCGCAGGCGCCCTTCTGGTCGCTGCGCCTGGGGTCGCAGTAGAACAGCCTCGTCTCGCCCGGCCCCTCGCCGAGCAGCGCCGCGATCGCCCGCTCGTCGGAGAACTCCGTGCCGTTGTCGGTGAGCACGGCGCGGAAGACCCTGCCCATGCCGTCGGCGCCGAGGACCTCCCTGATATCGCCCAGGGCGGCCGCGACGCACCCGGCGGTCTTCTCCTCCAGCGGCAGCGCGAGCTGGAGCCTGCTGGGGCGGTGCAGCAGCGTGAGCAGGCAGGCGGAGTCCTCCCGGGCGCCCTCGACGGTGTCCATCTCCCAGGCCGCGGCGCACGCGTCCTCCCCGAGGGCGAGGAACGCGGCATGCGACCTGCGGGCGGAGTGGCGCGTGGCCGCCCGCCCGGCGGCGCGCTTCCTCGGCCTGTAGCCGACCTTGCGCCTGAGCTCCATGTTGGTCATGCCGTCGTAGCCCGCCGAGACCCAGCGGTAGATGGTCGACGGCGACAGGTCCACCGGCCCTCCGTTGCATGCGGCCATCTGCTCGGGCGAGAGCCCCCGGCGCAGGCAGCCCCTTATCGCCTCCAGCCTGGCCGCCGCGGCGGGCTCGTCGGCGTCTATCCCGCGCCTGGACGAGACGAGCACCGAGTCGGCGCACAGCTGCGCGGCCCGGGCCTCGTAGAAGACGTGGGGGCGGCGCTTGCAGCCGATCGCGCGGTACCGGCCGCACCCGTTGCAGCAGCGCGGCCACGCGGCCAGGCGCGGGCAGGCCGCCGACAGGTCGGCGGAGGCGTCCACGCGCTCGCCGCGCCTGGACTTCGGCGCCGTCACGAACCTGTGCGACGCCACCTCGGCGCTCACCGTCGAGGGCGACCTGCCCAGCTCCCTCGCGATCTCCCTGCACGACGCCCTGCGCTCCAGCATCCTCTGGACCGTGTCCCGCTCGTGCCTCGTGAGCCTTCCGTAGGCCCTCGGGACCGCCCTCGCGGAGCCCCTATTCTTCTTTCCGGACATGCCGTCCTCCGATCTCCCGGGGCCGGCCGGTCCGGCCCTCAGGGTATCGGGTTCCCACATTCATCCGCACATGTGCGGATGAATGTGGGAAGTGTTCGGATGAAGTTGATAATCAAGGCCAATGACTGGGTCGGAAAATTTCTTAAAAAAGTTCTTGCCCTAAGCTGATTCGTCCGTATAATAAACTTCGTTGCTTGAGAGCACGCATCTATTCCTCGGTAGCTCAATGGTAGAGCACGCGGCTGTTAACCGCGCTGTTGTAGGTTCGAGTCCTACCCGGGGAGCCAGGTTGTAAAACCCGTCGCTTATGCGGCGGGTTTTTTCATGCCGCGATCGCCGTTCACGAACGTTACCATATCAACATTTCGTGTCGAGGATGTAATCCCGAGGCCCGCCACCTCAACATGCCGCGGTCGTTGTAGAATATTGCAATGATTGCTCCCACGACATGGTGCCGCGAGCACCAAGAAAAGGAGATTCTTGTGTCTGAGACCATTAACGGCAGCCTGAGCGTCTCGAACGACGTTATTGCCGATATTGCCGGTTATGCCGCGATGACGTGCTATGGCGTCGTCGGTATGGCTGAGCAGCTCCAGGGCGCCGAGAGCGTGCGCCTGCTTGCCGGTCAGCGCCTCCGCAAGGGCGTGCTTGTCTCCGCCGACGAGAACGGCCTTACGGTCGATCTTCACGTCGTGCTCGAGAACGGCGTCAACATGAAGTCCGTCTGCCACAATCTTTCGAGCTCCGTTGCCTTCACTCTGCAGGAGATCGCCCAGATCGATCCCGCCAGCCTTAAGATCGGCATCCACATCGACGCGCTCAAGAGCCGTCTGAACTAGCATCCGAAAACGGAGATTCAAATACCCATGATTGCAAAGACCATTCGCACCTGTTTTCCGATCGCTGCGGCTGCCGTTTCCGACAAGGCCGAGGAGATCAACAAGCTCAACGTCTTCCCCGTACCCGATGGCGATACCGGCACCAACATGTCGCTCACGCTCGCCTCGGTGACCAAGGAGCTTTCTGCTCTTCCTGCCGACGCCGACATGGAAGCCATCGCCGGCGCCATCACCCACGGCTCCCTGATGGGTGCCCGCGGCAACTCCGGCGTCATCACCTCGCAGATTCTGCGCGGTGTGGCCGAGGGCCTCGTCTCTGCCGATGAGCCTATTACGGCTGCCAACATCGCCTTCGCCTTCCGTCGCGCCGTCAAGGTTGCCTTCCAGGCTGTCCGCAAGCCCATCGAGGGCACGATCCTCACGGTCCTGCGCGATGTCTCGACCAAGGCAGACGAGTGCGAGAAGAAGAAGTTCTCGGCCGAGGATGCGCTCGACGCCATCGTCGTCGAGGCATATCAGTCCGTCGCTCGCACGCCCGACCTGCTGCCCGTTCTGAAGGAGAACGGCGTGGTTGACTCCGGCGCCTTCGGCTTTGCTATTTTCCTTGAGAACTTTGTTGCCGCCGCGCTTGGCCGCAGCACCGTTGTCGAGGATTTCTCCGCCACGTTTGATTCCGCTGGCTCTGCCCGCGACGCGGCCCTTGGTCGCGTTGAGATCGAGGCCAACGACGATTGGGAGGGCTCGGAGTTCCGCTACTGCAACGAGTTCCTGTTTAAGGCCGACGCCCCGTTTGACGAGGACGAGTGCCTTAAGTTCCTGGGTTCCATGGGCGATTGTGAGCTACTCGTGGGCGCCTATCCCGACTACAAGATCCATGTGCACTCCAACACCCCCAACCTGGTGCTCGAGCACATGCTGCAGCTCGGTCAGATCTATGAGGTCTTTATCCACAACATGGAGATGGAGGCCCACGACCGTACCGCCAAGATCCACGAGGATCAGGAAAAGGCCGCCGAGCCCGCCAAGGCGCTGGGCTTTGTCGCCGTTGCCGCCGGTTCCGGCGAGGCCGACATCCTCAAGTCCCTCGGCGTCGACGTGATCGTGTCCGGTGGCCAGACTATGAATCCCTCGACCGCCGACCTGCTGGGCGCGGTGGACCAGGTCAACGCGACCTCGGTCATCATCTTGCCCAACAACGGCAACATCCGCATGGCCGCTGAGGCTGCTGCCTCAGCCTGCACCGACAAGAAGGTCGCCGTCGTTCCCACCAAGACCGTCCCGCAGGCCTTCTCCGCGCTGTTCGCAGTCCTGCCCGATTCCGAGCTCGAGGATGCCGTCGCCGCCATGGTCGACGCCATCAGCGAGGTCCGCGATGGCGAGGTCACCCGCGCCGTGCGCGACTCCAGTGCCTCTGACGGTTCTCCGATTCACTCCGGTGACGTCATGGGTATCATCGCCGGCTCCATCGACGTGGTCGGCTCCGACGTGAAGCAGGTCACGCTCGACTGCATCAACCGCATGCAGGAGGAAGAGGAGGGCGACGCGCTGACGATTCTGGCCGGCGAGGAGCTGTCCGATGAGGCCTTCCAGGAGATCGTCGACGCCATCGAGGAAGCTCAGCCCGACTTGGAGATTGACGCCCATCGTGGCGAGCAGCCGCTCTATCCCGTGATCTTCTCGATCGAGTAGGCATCTGCCCATGTCCGAGCTCTGCTCCGTGCCGCGCGTCTCGGAGCGCTTTGCCCAGAGCAATGCGCTCGACGAGGATATCGCGCGACTCAAATATGTTTCGGGTAAACGTGAGGAGGCCCTTCGCCGTCTGGGAATTAGGACGGTGGGGGACCTCCTTCTCCATATCCCTCATCGATACCTCGACTTTACCCGTTCGTGGTCCATCGAGATGGCGCCCATCGGTACCGTGTGCACCATCATCGCCACGGTCGACCGCATCGTCCAAAAGCAGCCGCGTCCGCGCATGCAGGTGACCGAGGTATCGCTGGTGGACGAGACGGGCGTGTTGCAGGTCGCCTTTTTCCGCCAGCCCTGGATTGCCCAGCAGCTTAAACAGGGCGACCGCCTGGCCGTGATGGGCAAGGTCGAGTTTGCCTACGGTTTTAAGCAGATGGCCTCGCCGCACTTTGAAAAGCTCGATGACGGGCGTGCTGCGGGCACCATCCTGCCGGTCCATTACGTGAGCGATGGCGTGAGCCAGGCGTGGATGCGCCGCATCGTAAGCGGCGCGCTCGAGGTCGTCGGCAATCCGTTCGATCCGATTCCCGCGCCGCTGCGCGCAAAGCGGAAGCTCATGAGCAATGCCCGCGCGTTGCGTTCGATCCACTTTCCATCGAGTATGGCAGAGCGCGATATCGCGCGCGCACGGCTTGCCTACGAGGAGTGCCTCTACCTGCAGCTGGCGCTGCGCCTGCGCAACGTCGGCGGCCTGGTCGATGTGGTTCCCTATGCCCACACCGCGGGCGAGCACCTGGCCGCGCTTAAGCAAGCCCTGCCGTTTTCGCTGAGCGACGAGCAGGAGACCGCGTTCCAAGATATCCTGCGCGATATGTGCGATGGTGGGCGCGTGATGAACCGCCTGCTGCTGGGCGATGTCGGTACCGGTAAGACCGCCGTTGCCGCCTGCGCTCTGGCTGTGGCTGCCGATAGCGGTACGCAGGCCTGCGTTATGGCGCCCACGGGCGTGTTGGCGCGCCAATATGCCGATAAGACCGGCCCTCTGCTCTCGCAGGCGGGCATGTCCTGGGCGCTTCTGACGGGTGCCACGCCGGCCTCAGAGCGCGAGCAGATCCATGCCCAGCTTGAATCGGGCGAGCTCGACGTCCTCTTTGGAACCCACGCGGTGCTTTCGGATAACGTTGCGTTCAATCATCTGTCGCTTGTCGTCATCGACGAGCAGCACCGGTTTGGCGTCGGCCAACGCAACGCCCTACGCGCGAAGGGCCCCGGTGCGGACCTGCTCGTTATGACGGCGACACCGATCCCGCGTACGCTGGCGCTTTCGGTCTACGGCGATCTGGACACGAGTATCATCCGCCATCGGCCCGTCCCTGGCGCTGGCGTGACGACACGCGTGCTCACCGAGTCGAGCCGCGACCTCGCCTATGGCGCCATCCGCGAGGCGCATGAAAAGGGTCAGCAGGCCTACGTGATTTGCCCGCTCGTGGAGCCGAGTGACTCGGCCGATGAGCTTGAAGACGTGCCCGGTATCGCCCGCGACGACGAGGGCCGCGTGACCGTGCCTGTGCCGCTGCACGATACGGCGACCGAGCTCGATCGCCTGCGTCTGGCGTTGCCGGGTCTTGCCATTGAGCGCCTTCACGGCCGTATGCCAGCGGGGGAGAAGGACCAGGTTATCGATGCCTTCAAGCGTGGCGAGATTGACGTGCTCGTCTCGACTACGGTGGTCGAGGTGGGCGTCGACGTGCCCAACGCCACCGTCATGGTCATCGAGAACGGTGAGCGGTTTGGCTTGGCGGCGCTGCATCAGCTACGCGGTCGCGTGGGCCGCGGCAGCGTGTCGGGCACGTGCCTGGTCATGACGCACTCCAAGGGCAATGGCGGCGCCTCGGCGGCACAAGACCGTCTCCAGTCGCTCGAAAAGACCTCGGATGGTTTTACGCTTGCCCAGATGGACCTGCGTCTGCGTCACGAGGGCGAAATCCTGGGGTACCGTCAGCACGGTGGCGTGACCTTGCGCTTTGTGGACCTGGATGCCGATGAGGACCTTATCGAATGGGCCCATTTGGACGCTGTCGAGCTCTTGCGGTATGCTTGCAACCTTGACTCTGTGGCGACGCGTCCCTTGCGCGAGGCGGTCGCCATGCGTTATCGACATATCTTTAAGGAGGTCAGCGGAGGATGAGAATCATCGGCGGCGAATGGCGCGGTCGTAAGATCGAGGAGCCCCGTGGTCGCGATGTCACCCGCCCCACGACTGATCGCGTGCGCGAGGCGTGCGCATCTATGGTCATGTCGGCATTCGATTTCGATTTGGACGAGGTTCGTGTGCTGGACGCCTTTGGCGGCTCCGGTGCCTTAGGGTTAGAGATGCTCTCTCGTGGGGCCCGCTCGCTCACGACGTTTGAGATCGATCGCAACGCCGCGCGGCTCATTACCAAGAATATCGAGTCGCTCTGCCGTGACCGTGCGCGTTGGCGTGTGGTCACGGGCGACATGCTGGCAAGTGCCTCGCGCGGTCGTGTACCGGGCGGCCCCTTTGATTTGGTCCTGCTCGACCCGCCCTATGCTTTTGGTGCCGAGCCGGTCGAGGAACTGCTGCAGAACCTGGCTCAGCAGGGTCTGCTTGCGCCTGGCGCTTATGCCCTGTTTGAGCATGCCTCCGCCGATGCGGGCGCGCATCCGGCAGGCTTTGAGACTGTACGTGAGAAGCGCTACGGCATTACCTCGGTCGACCTGCTTCGTTGGGTCGGCGATGACGACGGTGAGGACGATAGTGCCGTCACCGATGCCGATAACAACGATGCCACGACGTTTCAGGAGGACGCCCATGAATGACACCATCAACCGCGTGATCGTCCCGGGCACCTTCGATCCCATCACGTTTGGCCATATCGATGTGATCCGCCGCGCCCGCCGCATCTTTCCCAGTGTGATCGTCGCTGTTGCAGAGTCGCAGGGTAAAAACGGTGTGGGCACCACGTTTATGCTCGATGAGCGCGTGGCGCTGGCCCGCGAGGCGCTCGGTAATATCGACGGCGTCGAAGTCCTGCCCTTTACCGGCCTCTTGGTCGACTTCGCTCGTGAGCAGGGGGCGGGGGCCGTGGTCAAGGGCCTGCGCGCCATGACCGACTTTGAGTATGAGCTGCAGCAGGCCGACCTTAACTATCGCCTGGATAGCGAGCTGGAGTCCATCTTTGTCATGAGTGCGCCGCAGTACGGCTATATCTCGAGCTCGGTTGTTCGCCAGATCGCCTCGCTCGGCAGCGATGTATCGACGTTTGTCCCGTCCAACGTGGTCGAAGCGCTCAAACATCGCTTTTCATGACGTTTCTTATTGCCTGGTGGCATGTGGTAAACTAGCACGATGATATGTTACCTATGAAAGGAGACCGGATGCCGGGCGAGAATTTTCCTGGCGATAGGATCGTCAGCTTGGTCGATGAGCTCGAAGGGCTGATCGAGGAAGCCAAGCCGCCTTTCGGCAAGAACGCTCAGTTCAAGGTCATCGACGCCGACGTGTTCTTCAATATCCTCGACGAGATCCGCATGAGCTATCCCGAGGAGTGGCAGAAGTCCCGCCGTATCCTTAAGGAGCGCGAGGAGCTTATGGCTTCCGCCGCCGCTCAGGCTGATTCCATCATCGCCGACGCTCAGCAGCAGGCCCTCACCATTGCCGGTGAGCAGGAGATCGTCCGCCTTGCGCAGCAGCAGGCCGACGACATCCGCGATCGTGCCCAGCAGTACGAGCGCGAGACGCGTTATGCTGCCGAGGACTACGCGGAGCAGGTCTTTACGCACCTGGAGGAGAACCTCAAGAGCCTGACTGGCACCGTTACCCGTTGCCGTCAGCAGCTCAACGAGGGTGCCGCCCAACAGAATGGTCAGTGGTAATGGCTGAGTTTCCGAGCGTTACCGTCGATCTTTCCGAGCAGCTCGAGTTTCCTGGAGATTCGTATCCGCTGACCGGTAAGGTCGATGTCGCCACCTACACGGTGGGCGAGAAGGAGTACCAGCTTCAGGACGGCATCGACTACGACGTTGTCTTTACCAATGCCGGTACCGGTGTCTTGCTCACGGGCATGGTCCGCGCGCACGCCACCGGCGAGTGCGACCGTTGCCTGGAGCCCGCCTCGTTTGATATCGCCGGCGAGATCGAGGAGTTCTACCTCTTTGAGGAGCCCGAGGATCCCGAGGCCTACGAGGACGGCTACGAGCTCCTGTGTGAGGACCGCATCGTCGATCTGGGTGAGCCCATCAACGACGCGGTCGTCATGGACACGCCGTTTGTGGTGCTCTGCAAGCCCGATTGCCGCGGTCTGTGCCCCACATGCGGTTGCAATCTCAACGTCGAGCAATGCGATTGCGCCGCCCAGGCAGAGGCAGAATGGGCCGCTGCCACGGAAAATCCATTTGCAGCATTGAAGAATCTCAAGCTTGATGAGTAAAACTGTGGTAGTATCGCTACTTGCGCGTAATCGCCACACTGGATAGTTCATAAGGAAGGTCACTATGCCCGTACCTAAACAAAAGCAGGGTCGTATCCGCACTCACACCCGTCGTTCCGCCAACATGAAGATCTCGGCTGCGGCTCAGTCCACGTGCCCCCGTTGCGGCGCTGTCAAGCTTCCGCACCACGTGTGCCCCAGCTGCGGTTTCTACAAGGACCGCGAGGTTATCGTTACCGAGTAACGGTATACTCTGGATGCGATGCCGTTCCAAATGGAACCACAATGGCCGGCTCAATGAGTCGGCCATTTTTGTATAAGGAGCATGTATATGAGTAACGTTCGCGTTTGTGTAGACGTTGTGGGCGGAGACGAGAAACCTCAGGTTGTTCTCGATGGTATCGAGGCTGCACTTGCCGCCGATCCCGATATCGAGGTCTTGGCAGCTGGCCCCGCCGAAATCGTCAATCCCTTTGCCGCTTCCCATGCACGTGTTGAGGCCCTTGAGGCACCTGACGTTATCGCCATGGATGACGATCCCATTCGCGCCGTGATGACCAAACGCAAGTCGTCGATCGTGCTGTCGTGTCGCGCCATCAAGAAGGGTAATGCGGACGCGTTCTTCTCTGCCGGCTCCACCGGCGCCATGACCGCCGCCGCCACCGCCTATGTGACGCCGTTTAGGTATCAGGCCGAAGGCAAGAAGCAGCCGGTGCGCCCCTGTCTGACCAATGCGCTGCCCAATCGCGCCGGCGGTCTGACGGTGCTGTGCGACATGGGTGCCAACCCCGATGTCGAGGTTGACGATATGGTGCGTTTTGCCCAGATGGGTAGCGCCTATGCCCGCGTCGTCCTGGGCATCGAGCATCCTCTCGTGGGCCTGCTTGCCAACGGCACCGAGGACGAGAAGGGCTCCAACTTTACCAAGGCCTGCTTCCCGGCCATGAAAGCCGCCGTTCCCGGCTTTGTGGGCAACTGCGAAGGCACCGACCTCACCTCGGGCAATTTCGATGTCGTCGTTGCCGATGGCATGTCGGGCAATATTGCGCTCAAGGCCACCGAGGGCGCTGCCAAGTTTTTGCTGCAGGAACTCAAGGGTGCCTTTATGGCCTCGCTCGGCACCAAGATCGCCGCGCTGCTCATCAAAAAGCAGATGCGCGAGATTAAGGCCAAGCTCTCTGGTGATGCCAAGGGCGGTGCGATTCTTTTGGGCCTGCGTGGCGTGGTCCTAATCGGCCATGGCGCCACCTCGGTCGAGGCTGTTAAAAACGGTACGCTCGCGGCGGCCGAAGCCGTGCGCGCGGGGCTGGTCGAGAACGTCGCCAACTCCATGGACGGCATCGTTTTGTAAGAGCGAGTTAGAGCGCTGTTATGTGCCTCGCGGCCTGCTTCGTGGGGTAGAATCAGAACCGTGTCTTGGTACCGCCCGGGCGGTACCATTCTTTTGGTATTCATTCACTATGAGAGGAAGCGCTATGGACCGCTCCGAAATCTTCGACAAGATCGCCGAGGTCGCTGCTGACGTTCTGGGCGTCGATGTTGCCGAAATTAGCGATGAGACCACCTTTGACGATCTCGATGCCAACTCGCTCGAGCGCCTGCAGCTGGTTACGGCTATCGAGGACGAGTTCAACCTCGAGATCGATGACGAGACTCTGCTCTCGCTCAACTCTGTCGCCGACGCCGTCGACGCGATCGAAAACGCCAGGGAGGCCTAGGTCTTGGCTTTGTCTGAACGACTTACGCGTGCCCAGGAAATCCTGGGCCATGAGTTCAATAATAAGGTGCTGCTGCGCGCGGCGCTTACGCATCCCTCGGCAGTCGAGGGCCAGCCGGTTTCTGCCAGCTATGAGCGCCTTGAGTTCTTGGGCGATTCCATTTTGGGCGCCGTCGTCGCCCGTTCGCTCTTTGAGTCCTATCCGGAGTTTGACGAGGGCAAGCTCACGCGCCTGAAGGTGTCGCTTGTCTCGGGCGCCACGCTGTCCGAGGTTTCTCACGAGTTGGGCATCGACGACATCATCATCTTTGGTGCCTCCGAGACCGGTACCGGTGCGCGCGGCCTGCATTCGGCGCTCGAGAACGTCTACGAGTCGCTCGTGGGCGCGCTGTACCTGGACGCCGGCTGGGATGCCGCAGCGGAGTTTATCCACCGTACGCTTAAGCCGCATTTGGCTTCCGAGCGTGCCGAGCACCCCGCGAACCCCAAATCGTTCTTGCAGGAGTGCGTGCAAGCCGACGGTCACGAACCCCCGGCGTATAAGCTCGTTGGCTCCGAGGGCCCGGCGCATGCGCCCACCTTTACCGCCGTGGTGTTGATCGATGGTATTCGCCAGGGTCGCGGCTCCGGCTCCTCAAAGAAGGAAGCCGAGGGAGCCGCTGCACTCGAGGCACTTGACCGCATGGGCTACACCACCAACGGCGTGATTCTCAATAAGAAGCACGTGTAAGCGAGGAACCGTGTATCTCAAGTCCCTCACGCTCAAAGGGTTCAAGTCGTTTGCCGACCGCGCCCATATGACGTTTGAGCCGGGCCTGACCGTCATCGTCGGTCCCAACGGCTCGGGAAAATCGAACATCTCTGACTCGATTCTGTGGGTCCTGGGCGAGCAGAGCGCCAAGCAGCTGCGCGGCCAGGCCATGGAGGATGTCATCTTCTCGGGCTCGTCAGCGCGCAAGCCGGTGGGTGTCGCCGAGGTCACGCTGGTGCTCGATAACTCGGACCATATGCTGCCCGTCGACTTTGACGAGGTCGCCATCACCCGTCGTATGTATCGCTCGGGCGAAAGCGAGTACCTCATCAACTCGAGTCCGTGCCGCCTGATGGACATTCAGGACATCCTGCACGATTCGGGCCTGGGTAAGGATGCGCATTCCATCATCAGCCAGGGCAAGCTCGACGCCATTTTGCAGAGCCGCCCCGAGGAGCGCCGTGCCCTCATCGAGGAGGCCGCCGGCATCTCCAAGCACAAACGCCGCAAGGAGCGTGCGCTCAAAAAGATTAAATCGATGGACGAGCACTTGACCCGTGCCCGCGACATCAATAAGGAAATCGCCCGTCAGCTGCGGCCGCTGGAGCGTCAGGTCGATCGCGCGCGCAAGTACAAAGAGCTGTCCTCTCGCGCGAACGAACTTACGCAGATGCTGGCTGTCGACGAGCTTCGTTCGCTGCAGTCGCAGTGGAACGACTTGGAGAGCCGCTCCAAGGAAGGCGCCGCCGAGCTGGAGCTTGCGCAGTACCGCATGGGCGAAAAGGAGCGCGAGCTCGAGAAGCTCCAGGTTATGCTCGAGGAAAAGGGCCTGTTTGTGGGCGACCTGGGCGAGCAACGCCGCCATATGCAAGATGTGGTCGGCCGCATTAACTCCGACATGCGCCTGCTCGAAGAAAAGGGCCACAACATGGTGTCGCGCCTGTCTGACATGCGCGGTCAGATTTCGAGCTCCGAGCATCAGCGTCGTCGCGTGGTCGAGGAGCTTGAGGACGCGCGTGCGCAGCTTGAGGAAGTGACCGGTGCGCATATGCAGGCCCAGGAGGACGTCGACGCCGCTGGTCCTGCCGCCGCCGAGCTCCACGAGCGGCGCGTGGCGCTCGACAATCAGATTTCGAAGCTTACGCGCGAACAACGCGATGTGCAGCGCGTAGCCGATAACGCCGCGCTCGAGCTCGCCAAGGTGAAGGATTCCTTGAGCAATGCCGAGGTCGAGGACAACATGTATGCCTCGCGCCTGGAGCAGATCGATGAACAGCTCGAGGAGGTCACGGCCTCGCTCGAGAGCCGTCGCGACCGCGCCGAGGAGCTTGAAGGCGCTCTTGAGGAAGCGCGCCAGGCCCAGGCCGATGCGCGTGAGGCCACCGAGGTCGCCCGTGCAGCCCTGAAGGACCTGCGTGCCCGCGAGAGCGAGGCGCGCAACAAGTTGTCCGAGGTGCGCTCGGAGCTTTCCAGCCAAAAGAAACTCGATGCCCGCATGGCCGACAGCTCGCCGCTCGTGAGCCGTCTGGTGGGTGCGCTGGGCGACGATGTCTCGGGTCGTCTGGGCGACGTGCTCGAGGCCCCGCGCGAGCTTGAGGGCCTGGTTGAGCAATTGCTCGCCGGCGATATCGATGCGCTGCTGTTTGATGACGCCGCCACGCTTGAGCGTGCCGGTCGTGCGGCTCTGGACCAAAAGAAGGCCTCGGGCGAAGCACTGCTGGTGGCGCGCGACGTGAGCGGCTCTACCGCCGCTGAGGGCGCTGCCGGTATCCGCCTGGTTGATCGTCTGTCCGTGCGCGCAGGCTACGGACCCGTCGTCGAGGCGCTGCTCGGCGGCTATTACGTGGTCGATGACTTGGCTGCCGCGCTGTTGGCGCCGGTCGTTGACGGTGTGACCTATGTGACTCCCGATGGCGCCCGCGTAAGCTGTGGCGGCCTGGTGCGCGTGGGCCTCGATGCTGGCGAGGCCTCGGGTGCTCTGGAGCGTAAGCGTCGCATTCGCGAGCTGGAGGGGCTTGAGCCCGATCTGGCTGCCGTGTTTGAGCATGTGTCGGATCAGGTCGTCGAGGCCAACGTTGCCGTCGAGGAGGCCCGTGCCGCCGAGGGCGATGCCGCCGGTGAGATCGCCCGTCTTGAGGGCGAGCGCCGCTCGCTGCTCTCCGAGATCGGCCGCTTGGAGCAAAGCGCCAACAATGCCGAGGTCGAGCGCGTGCGCATCTCCAAGCGCCGCGAGCAGGCCTCCGAAGCCGTTCGCGCTGCGCGCCCGCGCGTTGACGAGCTCACCCGTTCGCGTGACGAGGCCCGCGCGCAGGCAAGCGATCTGGGCTTGCAGATTGCCGAGGCCAACGACGAACTCGACCGCGTTCGCCGTGACGATTCCGAGGCTGCCGGCAAGCTCGCCGACGCCAAGGGCATCAAGATCCGCACGCCGCAGAACGCCCTCATGGTCTCGACTTTCAAGGCTCTTGGCCTTGAGCCCACCGCCGTTTCCTTTGCCGAAACGTTCAACGCGCTCCAGCAGGGCGTGGTGGACGGTCAGGAAGGCTGCTTCAACAACGTGGTGACCCTGAAGTTCTACGAAGCGCAGAAGTACGCGACCCAGATCAACTACTCCGTGCACAGCGCCAACATCATCGCCAGCGAACGCTGGCTCCAGAGCCTGCCCGAGAAGGAGCGCAACGCTCTGATCCGCGCCGGCAAGGAAGCCATGCTGTACGAACGCACCAAGGTTGCCGACATGCTCGCCACCGACGACAAGCTCATGCAGGAACACGGCATGGAGCTGCTCGGCGTGGTTGAAGACCTCCCCGAATGGGTCCGTCTCGGACGTACCGCATGGCCCAAGTGCTATGAGGTGATAGGCGATGGCGACGCCGCCAAGGGCAAGGCGGTCATCGACGTCGTTCTGGCCAAGAAGGAAGCTCTTGCCAAGAAGTAAGCTGTTCCCCGGCGGGAAGGGAGCCCTTCCCGCCATTCTCCGGGAGGTATCATGAAGGTTTTGCGCTGGCTCGACGAATGGGCCGAAGAATTTTGCGTTTCGATTATGCTGTCC
>USAY01000031.1 GCA_900552755.1 uncultured Collinsella sp. | reverse complement strand
CGACAAACATCTCTATAAGCAGGATATCGCCGGCTCTAAGGCGCATGCCAAGATGCTGGCCGCCCAGGGCATCATCAGCGTCGAGGACGAGCAGGCGATTGCCGAGGGCCTGACCGGAATCGAGCGGGATATCGATGCCGGCAACTTCTGCTTCGATATCAACGACGAGGATATCCATATGTCTATCGAGAGCGAGCTGACGCGTCGTATCGGCGAGGCTGGCAAGCGCTTGCATACCGGACGTTCGCGCAACGACCAGGTGGCGACCGACACGCGCCTGGGCGTCAAGGCACTGGCTAAGGAGCTCATGGAGGCCAATCTTGAGCTGCGCCATGTGCTGGTGGATGCGGCTAAGAAGTACGACAAGGTGATTCTTCCGGGCTATACGCATATGCAGCACGCTCAGCCTGTGCTGCTCTCGCATCATCTTCTGGCGTATTCCTGGATGTTTGCGCGCGACTTTACGCGCCTGAAGGCCGCCTTTGATGCCGCCGACAACTGCCCGCTTGGTGCTGCCGCGCTTGCCGGTACGAGCTATCCGCTCGATCGTCAGATGACGGCTGCCGAACTTGGTTTTGCAGGCGTGATTCCCAACTCGCTCGATGCGGTTTCCGACCGTGATTTCCTGCTCGATCTGCATTACGCCGGCTCCGTCATGGCGATGCATCTGTCGCGTCTTTCCGAGGAGATCGTGCTGTGGTCGAGCTCCGAATTTGGCTTTATCACGCTTTCCGACTCCTACTCCACCGGCTCGTCCATCATGCCGCAGAAGAAGAATCCCGATTTTGCCGAGCTCATCCGCGGCAAGAGCGGCCGAGTCTATGGCAACCTGGTGCAGCTGCTCGTGACCATGAAGGGCTTGCCGCTCGCTTATAACAAGGACTTGCAGGAGGACAAGGAGGGCGCGCTCGATACCGCCCATACGCTCATGCAGTGCCTGTCCGTTATGGCCGGAATGATTTCGACCTGGACCGTCAACGAGGACGCCATGGCGCGCGAGTGCGGCGTGGGGCACCTTGCCGCCACCGATGTTGCCGATTACCTGGCTAAACGTGGTCTGCCGTTCCGCGAGGCACATGCCGTGGTGGGGCATCTGGTCCTGATGTGCGAGAAGCGCGGCTGCAATCTTGAGGACCTGCCGTTTGAGGTGTTCCAGGAGGCAAGCCCGCTCTTCGAGCGCGATATTACCGAGGCTCTCGACATCCCGTCGATTGTCGCTGCGCGCACGACCGAGGGCGGTACCGCCCCTGCCGCCGTTGCCGTGCAGCTGCAGCGTGCCGAGGCGCAACTCGTTGCCGACGAAGGTGTGTTTGGGTCGCTAACCAAGGTCGTCGAGATGGGACACGGGGCAAAGTAAGGTTTTGGCTGAAGCGGCTTTGACCATGTATTGATAAATCGTTTTGCTATTACGGGCGTCTGCTGTTGCGGGCGCCCGTATTTTGTTGCTAGGGGGGGCTTGTCGAGAACTTCTGTGGGACCTTTGGGAGGGTTGTGAAGGGGGTACGTCCACGGGCGGCAACCGACCGTCCGCTCGGTTCGATGTGGATGATGCTCGGTCGGATGGTACTCTAATTGGACTTATAAACATAAGTGACACATATGGAACGCTTTAATAAATTGCAGCGTTTCAAAAAACAGCTTTTTGTTTAACTGCAGCTAAAACTCTGTTACGATGCAGTCCAGGCGGGTGCCGGAATGGGACTTGAGCACGCGCGAACCTACTTGAAAGGCTACCTTATGGCTATCGAGAAGACCTTCATCATGATTAAGCCCGATGCTGTGCGCGACCGCAAGATCGGCGAGATCGTTGCTCGCATTGAGCGCAGCGGCCTTGTCATCGAGCGCATGGAGATGACCACGCTCGAGCGCGCTACCGCTGAGGAGCACTACGCCCATCTGGCCGACAAGCCCTTCTTTGGCGGTCTGTGTGACTTTATGACGAGCGGTCCGGTCGTTAAGATGGTCGTTTCCGGTTCTTCTGCTGTTGCTAAGATGCGCACCCTTATGGGCGCTACCAATCCGCTCGACGCTGCCCCTGGCACCATCCGCGGCGACTTTGCCGTCGATGTCAACGCCAACGTGATCCACGGCTCTGACTGCCTGGAGAACGCCGAGATCGAGATCAAGCGTTTCTTTGGCTAAACCAGCTTTGACTCCTTAAAGCTGTTAGCGTGTGGCTTGGGCGCCGCGGAACTCCATCCGCGGCGCTCTTTTATATACCAGTAGATTTCTAGGCATGTCCCAAAAATCTACAAAGGTGCCCGCCCGGATGTGTGTTCCGAGCGGGCACCTTGCTGTTATCTTTTGGCGCTGAGTAGTTTAGGCCTCGTCGACGACCTTGAGGCCGCGCGTGTGGTCGATCTCGTTGAGGAGGTTAACGCGACGCTCGTGACGGCCGCCCTCGAACTCGGCATCGAGCCACTCGTCGACGATCATCTTGGCGAGCTCGGAGCCCACGACGCGGGCGCCAAAGGCGAGCACGTTGGTGTTGTTGTGCATGCGCGAGAGCTTGGCGCTGAAGGGCTCGGAGCACACGACGGCACGAACGCCCTCGACCTTGTTGGCGGCCAAGCTAATCCCGACACCGGTGCCGCAGATCAGGATGCCCAGATCGACGTCGCCGTTGGCTACGGCTTTGCCCACCTTGTAGCCGGCGATGGGGTAATCAAAGCTCTCGGAGGTGTCGGTGCCAAAGTTCACGACCTCGCAGCCGCGCTCCTTCAGGTGCTCGGAAATGATGTTCTTGAGCTCGACGGCGGCGTGGTCGTTGCCGATACCGATCTTCATGAGTGGTTCCTCTCTGGTCCGTGCGGCGGAATTGCTAAAGGTTTTACCGCGTTCGACTGCATGATAGCGCGTCTTTTGCCTAAACACTCGGGCGTTTTTTGGTCAAACGCTTTAGCGGACGCGAACATCAGCCCATCACGAAAAATGCCGCCAATTTGCTTCTGGCGGCCGTCTGCCGGAACTCGACTTGCGGTTTTTGGTGCCTTGTTATCAAATGGAGAAGTTGATACTTGCGAGAGCAACCCGTTATACATGTAGGAGATACCTATGCCTACCGATTCCATCCGTGATACCGCGTTTTGTGATGTTTTGAACCGCGAGCTTGTCTGTGCGCTCGGCTGCACCGAGCCCATTGCCGTTGCCTATGCGGCGGCGCTGGCGAGCCAGACGCTCGGTTGCGAACCCGAACATATGGATGTTGCCTGCTCAGGCAACATCATCAAGAACGTAAAGAGCGTGACCGTGCCCAACTCGGGCGGTATGCACGGTATTGAGGCCGCGGCCGTGCTGGGTGCCGTGGGCGGTGACGCCAAGAGCGCGCTCGAGGTGCTCGAGAGTGTTGGCGATGCAGACCGTGCTCGCGTGACCGAGCTGCTCTCCGATGCCGACTACTGCGATGTGTCGCTTGTCGAGGGTGTGCCCAACCTCTACATTAAGGTGACTGCCACGGCCGGAGGTCATACTGCGGTCGTCGAGATCACCGACCATCACACCAATGTTACGTGCCATACACTCGATGGCATTCCGATGTGTGGCAAGTCGGCGGGGGAGTGTGCCGCCTGCGCCGAGCGCATCGTGGCCGAGCGTGCCGCCGATACGCCCATGTCGATTGAGTCTATCATTGACTTTATCGAGGACGGCGACATCGAGGGCGCCCGCGCTGCCGTTGAGCGTCAGATTGAGCTGAACGGCGCTATTAGCGCCGAGGGCTTGGTGAACGCTTGGGGCGCCGAGGTGGGCCGTACGCTGCTGGGCGCTCGCGCCGACGATGTCGCCTGCCGTGCGCGTGCGCGTGCGGCCGCCGGGTCTGACGCCCGTATGAACGGCTGTGCGCTACCGGTCGCCATTGTGTGCGGCTCGGGCAACCAGGGTATTACCTGTGCGTTGCCCGTTATGGAATATGCCGATTACCTGCGCTGCGACCACGAGCGCCTGGTGCGCGCCGTGATGCTGTCTGATCTTATTGCCGTGCATATCAAGAGCTATATTGGTGCGCTCTCGGCGTTTTGCGGTGCTATTTGCGCTGCGTGCGGTGCCGGCGCGGCGATTACCTGGCTGTGCGGTGGCACGCGCGAGCAGATCGGCGCGACGGTCTCCAATACGCTCGGTAACGTGGGCGGCATCGTGTGCGATGGCGCCAAGGCAAGCTGCGCCGCTAAGATTTCCGCTGCCGTTGATGCGGCGATTCTGGGCCACGATATGGCCATGCAGGGCCGCGGCTTCCGTGCCGGCGAGGGCCTGATTCAGGATACGGTGGAAGAGACGATCGCCAGCATGGGCTATGTGGGCCGCGTTGGCATGAAGGATACCGACGTCGAGATCCTCAACATCATGATCGGCAAGACCATCGTCGACTGCTAGGGGCTCTGGGGCACTGCATCTTGTTGTTGAAACTATCGCGCTTGTGGCTGTAAAGCACCTGTCTGCATTGCGGACAGCGAGGATCTCGCGGTATGTCACCAGGTCGTTCTCGCGCTTGATGCGCTCGAGGACGGTCGCGACAACAAGCGCCGCTATCGCCGGCAGGAACGCCGCAGCCGCGGCGACGCCGGCGCCCCAGGTGCCCTCCATCCAGTTAAACGCCGGCGACAGTATCAGTGCGAACGCCACCGCCAGCAACGCGAGCATCAGCACGGCCAGCCATAGCATCCGCGTTCCCATGCGCTTGCGATCTCTTTCGACTGCCTCTTCCATAACGGTCACGTCTCCCTTCACGAGCGTGTCTATGGAGGTGTCGAATAGGATGCTCAGCATGAGCAGGCTCTGGACGTCCGGATACGTCTTGTCCCGCTCCCAGTTCGAGATCGTCTGACGCGACACGTAGAGTTTCTCGGCGAGCTGTTCTTGGGAGAGCCCCATCGCCTCGCGCCTCGTCTTTGCTCACCGGCACGTCGAGCGTCTCACCGAGGGCGACGAGTATCTCCGCGTCGGGCACCGAGAGCCCGCGTTCCCATTTGGAAACCGTCTGCCTCACCACGTTCAGCTTGAGCGCGAGCTCCTCCTGCGATAGCCCTTTCGATTTCCTGAGGGCCTGGATGTTCTCGTTCAGCATGGCGGATCCTTTCTCTCGCCCGGTTCCTACGTTACCGCAATGCTGCCCGCAGATGGCCCGTTGCCGCAAGCAACGGGTCGTAACATCGGCGGGGACCGTTTGAGTTCACAGGTGATGCAAGCTCCTAATAATTTGACGTCCATTCAATCTACCTGCGGTTTGCAACCATAGGGTGCCTGCAGGTTGCGTAAAATGAAGCCTCAAGTTGGTGGTTTCCGCCATGTGGCTACCGTAGTGTGTAAGTCGCCGGCAGGAAAGCACCGAACGCTGGGATGCCGCGCCCGCGCCGTCGCCGTGAGCCAAGATCACGACGCCCGCGTGCCCGCTTCCAGCCAACGAGAGGACCTACTATGAGCTTCCGTACCAACCTTCAGTATCTGCGCGCCGAGCGCCATATGACCCAGGAGCAGCTCGCCATGCTGCTTGGGGTATCCCGCCAGTCCGTCACCAAGTGGGAGGTCGAGAAGTCCTACCCGGAGATGGATAAGCTCATCAGAATGTGCCAGATTTTCGAGTGCTCGCTCGATGACCTGGTGCAGGGTGACGTGTCGCGCCGCGCGGCCGTGAGCCAGAGCGCCGCGGATGGCGTGCAAAACGATGGGAACGCCGTCGTCCGCGTCGAGGCACCGCACGGGCGGAACTCGTTGTCCGACATCGGATCCGCCTTTGTGCCCGCGATCCCCGTCGGTCCCAACACGGATGTATGCGGCTATGACGAGCACATGGTCGCATTTGCCCGCAAGGTCGCACTCGGTGTGGCGCTCATCATCCTGGGGGTCGCCGCCGCGGTCTTCACCGATGAGGTCCTGCACTCAGACGGAATCGTCCTCATGGCGTTGTTCGCGCTCGTTGCCGCTGGCTTGGGATTCCTTATTCCATCCGGCATGGAGCACGCGGCTTTTGTGGAAGCCCATCCGTATGTTGCGGACTTTTACACCGCAGAGCAAAAGGCGGCAGAGCGTCGTCGTGCTTCGATCGCAATCGTTTCGGGTATCGCGATCATCCTTCTTGGCATCGCCGTATCGGCGCTGTTTGAGGTGGAGGCGAACGTCCAGGTATATGGCGACACGCTGATGATGGTCCTGGTCGCCGTCGGTGTTGGGGTGATTGTCCACTGGGGCATGCTGTGGGGCCGCATGGATGTCGCGGAGTACAACAAGGAGTGGCTCGAGACGGTCGAATTGAGTGCGGAGGAGCTGTCGCAGCTGGATCCCCAGAGCCGCGAGGCGTATCTGCGCGCGTGCAATCCCAAGTATCGCCGTACAGCGGCGCGCAAGAAGAGGGCTTGCGTCGTGATCATGCTCGCCTCCACCATCATCGCGCTCATCTGGCTGTTCGTCGGTGCTGCCATGGATGCGTCCGAGGGGATCGGCGGCCTGTTCTGGCTCCCGTGGGTCGTCGGTAGCTTGGGCTCCGCTATCGCCCTTATCGTTATCGACGATGACGATGAGAATGATGCGGCTGCATGCGGCGATAGGGAGTAGAGGCGTTCGAAGACATCCGTCTGAATGAAGCGGGCGGCCTCGGGTGTGCCGGGGCCGCCCGCATTTTGCTGGGTGGTGCTGTATTGCCGGCGTGGAGCGGGCCTCAAGCTAGTGCTTGCCGTCAATTTGAAGTCTTCGGCTGCGGGCACCTTCGAGTCCGCATCACGAGCGCAACGCTGGCGCCCAAAAGCGCCGATTCTTGACGCGCGTGCTGCGGACTTCGGCAGATGCTGCCTCTAGTTCAGCAGCCCCCACACGGCAAAGCCGAGTGCTCCGCCGATGGCGGCCGCGGCGAAGAAGGTCAGCAAGTCGTACGCCAGTCGATGCTTCGTCGGCCACGCGCGGCGGGGGAGTACCCGCGGATCGCGCTCGATGTTCGCCTCGCCGTTCATGAAGGCGAGGATCTCGCGGTATGTCACCAGGTCGTTCTCGCGCTTGATGCGCTCGAGGACGGTCGCGACAACAAGCGCCGCTATCGCCGGCAGGAACGCCGCAGCCGCGGCGACGCCGGCGCCCCAGGTGCCCTCCATCCAGTTAAACGCCGGCGACAGTATCAGTGCGAACGCCACCGCCAGCAACGCGAGCATCAGCACGGCCAGCCATAGCATCCGCGTTCCCATGCGCTTGCGATCTCTTTCGACTGCCTCTTCCATAACGGTCACGTCTCCCTTCACGAGCGTGTCTATGGAGGTGTCGAATAGGATGCTCAGCATGAGCAGGCTCTGGACGTCCGGATACGTCTTGTCCCGCTCCCAGTTCGAGATCGTCTGACGCGACACGTAGAGTTTCTCGGCGAGCTGTTCTTGGGAGAGCCCCATCGCCTCGCGCCTCGTCTTGATCTGGTTGCTGATGTCCATCGTCACCTCCCGGTCGTGAAGGAGCGTCCCGCGAACACGCCGGGTGCGCTATCGAATCTGTTGTACATCATATGCGGCAAGGCTTGCCGGGCGCTGCAAAAACTGTTTTGCACGGGGTTTACCTGCATGATTGTTGCTGCGATGGCTTAGCGATGTTGTCGAGCAGTCATCCAAGTGTACAGGCCCATGGCGGCGTAGCCGATTGCGGTATAGGCAACCCCATGGAACGCAAGGTCCTGGCTGCCCTCGACCTTGAGGGGAAACAGGACCGCGGGTCCGATTCCGAGCGCCGCGGGTACCCAGAAGAGCGTCCTCGCGGAGTTTGCGGCGAGCAGGCCGAGGGCGATCGCAGTTACGGGGAGCACGAGGTAGATCAGCGCCATCATGGCGATCATACCGGCATCGGATGGGACGAAGCTCACCAGGAGGGCGGGGATTGCCCAGCAGGCGCCAACGATTGCGATCAATGCGATGAGGGACGCGCGTACGGTGACGTTCATGGGGCACCTGCTAACGGGAATCGCCCCCATTCTGGCATACATCTTCAGAATGGGGGCTAAGGGGGATACCATTTCGGGGAACGGGCGCGTACCCGCGCTTTTAACTCAGCATCTTGGCGAGCATGCCGATGCCGACGCCCACCAGTCCGCCGGCGATGGCGCCGATGATGATCTGCACCGCGTTGCGCGTGCCCTTGACCCAAGGGTTCATCTCGCGCTCACGGCGCCCCTCGAGCGTGTCGCGATCGACCTGCTCGCCGCGGCTAAACGCCAACACCTCGCGGTACGTGACGAGGTCGTGCTGCTTCTTCATGCGTTCCATATACACGAACGCCACGAGCATCACGACGAGCGCCACGGCGGCAAACGCCGCGGTGGGCGCGATGTGCATGCCCCAGCCCCATTCGAGCTGGAACGCCGCCCACGCGCTCAGCACCAAAAACACGACCGCGCTCACGACCGTGATTGTGGAGAGGGCGTTGTACTTCTTGACCGCTTCGTTCATTACCTGTGCCATGGTTTCCACATCTCCTTTGATGAGGGAGTCCACGGTCACCCCGAACACGTTGGAAAGCAGCAGCAGGCTCTGGACATCCGGATACGTACGGCCGCACTCCCAGTTGCTGATGGTCTGGCGCGACACGTAGATGCGCTCCGCCAGATCGTCTTGGGACAGTCCGAGCTCCGTGCGATGCTCCTTGATGTGCGAGCCCAGCTCCATGCGTTTGCTCCCTAGAGGGTCGGGGTGACCCCTGTCGAGAGCCACCATGTCATTGACGCGAGCATCGTACCATCAAAGGTCTTTATATTTGACCCCCACGGGGCAAAATCGAGCTGTCAAAAGGCTTTATATACGACATCTTGCTGGGAAAAGAACGGTCCCCAAAGGCGGATGCCTCCGGGGACCGGTTGGTGCGTATAGAGGGGGCGAGCTTGCTTTGGGTTGGTGTTGGCCCCGCCGTTCGGCTCGACTTTGGAGCGGCGGGGCTCAGCTCTGCCTCGACCGCGGCGCGGGGCGCGGCTTTGTCCCGACGTCGGCAGCGGCCGAGCCCTGTCTTCCAGCTTAGCCCTCCTCGCCTTTGGGTGCGTCCTTGGACGAGGGCTCTTTCTTCGGCAGCCTTCCCGCGCGTTTGAGGGCGTCTCGCAAGATCCATTCCACCTGACCGTTGGCGCTGCGCATCTCATCGTCCGCCCAGCGTTGGACGGCCTCCCAGATAGCGGGGTCTATACGGAGTGGATACTGCTTGCGTGCCATGACGTGCCTTCTTGTCGAATGTGCAATTCTGCACCCGTCCCAAATTACTCATTGGTGTTGGGGTTAGTACAGCGAGCCTGCGTTGAGCACCGGGTGCGCCTCGGATTCACCGCAGAGCACCACCATGAGGTTGCTGGCCATCTGCGCCTTGCGCTCGTCGTCCAGCTCGATGGTGCCGCCGGCGGCCATCTCCTTCACGGCCATGTCGACCATGGAAACCGCGCCCTCGACGATCTTCTTGCGCGCGGCGATGACGGCCTCGGCCTGCTGGCGGCGCAGCATCGCCTGGGCGATCTCGGGGGAGTAGGCAAGATGGGTGAGGCGGGCGTCGTCGACATCCACGCCGGCGGGTGCCAGGCGCATCGCGAGCTCGCGGCGCAGGGCTTCGGAGACCTCTTCCACATTGGCGCGCAGCGTGATGGCGCCGGCGGCATCGGACTCGTCCTCAAGATGGTCGTAGGCGTACACGCTCGCCACGTGGCGCAGCGCCGTCTCGGCCTGCATGGCGACATAGCTCTGGTAGTCGTCGACGTCGAAGAGCGCCTTGGCGGTATCGGCGACGTGCCACACCACGACGGTTGCGATCTCGATGGGGTTGCCCATTTTGTCGTTGACCTTCAGGCGCTCGCCATTCAGGGTGCGCACGCGGGTGGAGATAGTGGTGGGGTTGCCCTTGGCGGCCTTCTGCGCCGCGGCCTTGGCGGCCTTGGAATCGCTCATCTCGAGCTCGATCATCTCGCCGATCCCGGCCGATCCGCCCATGCTCTTGCTAAAGAACGGGTTGGCCCAGAAGAAGCCCTCGTCGCGGACGGTGCCCACGTACTTGCCGAACAGGATGCACACGCGCGCCTGGCCGGGCTGCAGCGAGAAGAATCCGTTGAGTGGGATGAACCACAGGCAAAACGCGAGGATGCTGAGGCCGAGCCCCCATCCGTAGACTGCGGGCGCGTCGACGCCGTCGGGCGTGCTCGCGAGCCCGATGGTGCTCCAGATAAAGAGGCCGATGATGACGATGAGCGCCACCGCCACGGCGACGAGCATGCCGTAGCCCGACTTGGCCTTGAGTTGCTTTTCCACGCTCATTGTGAGTTTCTTTCATGACTGCGCCGGCGTTTGCGTGACGTCCCCGGCGCCGCGCTCCAGATTGCGATGGGGAGGAGGCGAGTCCCCGAGCAGTTCGTGCGACTGCTGATTGCATTGTGATATCACATTGAGACCAAGTCAAGGAGAATCGGATGCCGTCTCTCATGGCATAAGTGGTTCGGGGCGCCCGGCATCTACGCTCCGTAGAGGTCTTCCTGTTGCATCTTGGCTCGCAAGTCCCTATAATAGCTCCCACTCACGACTGAAGGTGCACCTGGATTTAGGAAAGGGGAGCTGTATCATGCTCGCTTCCATGAGGATTTGGCTCTAGCCACGGTCGCGTGAGCGACCGGTACTTCGCTGCATATCACCGATCGCAACAAAGGATTATTCCATGACACAACCGAATCCCCGCGCTTCCTGGAAGCGCTCGCTCGCCATCGTCTGGATCGGCGAGTTCTTCTCCGTGCTCACGAGCTCCATCTTGCAGATGGGCCTCATCTGGCACGTCACCCTCACCACCGGCTCCGCGAGCGCCCTGTCGTTCGTGAGCCTGGCGGCCTTCTTGCCCATGGCGCTCCTCGGCGCCTTCGCGGGCACCATCGTGGACCGCACGTCCATCAAGCGGCTCATGATCGGCGCGGACCTCTTCATAGCCGCCGTGAGTCTCACGCTCGTCTTCGGATCGCTACGCGGCGATCTCTCCGTCACTGCCGTGGCGGCGGTGCTGTTCGTTCGCGCCCTAGGTAGCACGCTCCACACGCCTGCGTTCAACGCGCTCACGCCGCTTATGGCCCCGCCCGAGGCGCTCGGAAAGCTGGCGGGCATGCTCCAGTTCATGCAGTCGGGCAGCTACATCATCGGCAACGCAATCGCGGCAGTCATCTATCCGGCGTTCGGCCTGACCTTCATGATCGCGCTCGATGTCGCCGGCGCGGTGCTCGCGAGCATCGCGGTCGCGGTCTCCGGTATAAAGACGCCAGTGCCCGAGCGCCATGCACTCGAGGAGAACGCCGAGGCGTCGCGCCGTGCGGTGCGGGCGTTCCTCTCGGAGACGGCCGACGGTTTCCGCGAGCTCAAGCGCCATCGCGGGCTGTTCGCCATGCTCTGGATCGGATTTGCGTTCTCCGTGCTGTTCTCGCCTATCTCCGCGCTGTTCCCGCTCATGGTGTTCGACCATTTCGGCGGCACCACCACGCAGTCGGCTATCGCCGAGATCGCGTTCTCGGTCGGAATGATCGCGGCGAGCGGCTGGATTGGGGTGACGGGCGGCCTCAGGAACCACGCGCTCTCGTGCGCGCTCGCAATCGCGCTCTTCGGCGCGGCCACGCTCGCGAGCGGTCTCGTGCCGCCCTCGGCCCTCGTCGTGTTTTTGGGCCTCACGTTCGCGATGGGGCTGTCGAGTCCGCTGTACAGCGCCCCGCAGATGGCGCTCATGCAGGAGCGCATCGATCCCGAGTGCATGGGGCGCGTCTTCGGCCTTTACGGGGCGGTTTGCAGCTGGGCCATGCCCGTGGGGCTCGTCGCGTCGACCCTGTTCGCCGACGCCATCGGCGTGAGCGCGTGCTTCGTGCTCATCGGCGCTGCGATGGTGATCCTTGCGGGTATCACCTGGACGATACCGAGCATCAGGAAGATCGGGTAGCGCTTTTGGATGGGCGACCCGCCCCAAGCGGCTAGCATGGTCGTTGCGATGCGAAGGACGGCCGACGGCGTGCCCGCGAGGGCGCCGTTGGCCGCTTATTCTCGCGGCGTCGAGTCCATGGCCATCATCGAGTCGGCGAGCGTTCGAGATGCTGCCGCTGGTTTCCACCGTATGCCGAAAACACCCGGGTGATGCCGTGCGGACCGCTTCGCTTTGCTATAGTCTCCCCAATTCAAGTTCTCTACTGGGATGGTGGTTAATATGGGCGACATGCTCGAATCGTTCCTGCGCGTGGCGATGGTGGTCTTCATCGTCGGTCCGCTCACTGCATGGGTCGCCCGTCGCGGCGCGCGCGAGCGCAGTGAGGCGACGGACAGTCTCGATGGCTTCACGGTGCGCATGCCCTCTGCCATCCGCAAGATCATCGCCTGCTGCGCGGTCGCGTTCGAGCTGCTCATGTTGGGTGTTTACGTCTGGCAGGGCGTTTCGCTGGGCGAGTGGGACCATGAGCTTGTGTGGTTCGGCCACGCCATGGCACTTGCGGGCATGGCCATCTGGGCCTTGCTGAGCATCCCGCGCATCGATGTGGACGGTGAGCGAATTCTCTCGCGTAACGCCTTTGGCGTCCGCAGGGAGTCGACGTTCGGCAACATCACCCGTGCAACGCTTCACACGCAGATGATGAGGATCGACCTGTTCGAGGGCGATCGAAAGCTCTGCTCGATAAGCCTTGAGGGGGTGTGCTCGCTCAATCTCCTCGCCCGTCTGGAGGAAGAGGGCATCGAGATCTCGGACGCTGTCGACGGTCCCATGACCAAGGCGGGCCTGTGCTGGTCTGCTATCAAGCCGTTGACGATTGTTTTCAACGGCATGGCACTCGTCTTCTCGCTCGTGATCGCCTTCATGGCTGTTTTCACCGATGCCGGAGCCCGCTTGCTCTTGCTCGTCCCGTTCCTCTTCCTGTTCATAGGGGGACTCCTGCCCCTGCTCATGCTCAGCATGCCCGCTCGTGGTATCTACGAGATCGGCAGGCAGGAACGCGAACTCGGTTTCTCCTTTGCCGAGGAGATGACAAGCCGGGGTGCCACGGGCACTTCGCTCGTTGACGACGATTGGTTCATCGAGATCAGCAACGCCCGCGTCGTGGCGTTCCGCCGCGATTACCTCAAGAAGGTCACGGCGCACGAGGACAGCGAGAGCGGCGACCGCTGCACGGTGACTACGAAGGGCGGTCGCAAAATCAAGGTGTATGCAGCGGGCAGCACCCTCGAGGACCTGCGCTTGTGGTTCAAACAGGGCGCCAAGGTCAGAAGCACGGTCGACCGTGCAGAGGATGCGCTCGAGGCGACCGTCTGATTGGGTTGCCTACCAAGGATTCAAATACGGGAAGGGGAGCTGTCGGCGCCCCTTGTCATACCAGGCCTGCGGGCCAGCGAGAGGCCTGCAGGTCGACATGCCCATTGGCGAGGAAGGCAACGCCTTCATCCTCGAGCAGTGCGCGCTGCACCTCGGGTCCGCCGAAGGCGAAACCCTCCGCCAGGCGCCCGTCCGCGAATACGATGCGGTGACAAGGTATGTCCCCGGGTTCCGGATTGACGTGCAGGGCGTATCCCACATATCGAGCTCGACGGGGCTCACCAACGAGCTTGGCAATCTGACCATACGTGGCAACCATGCCGCAGGGCACCTGGCGCACCATGTCGTATACGCGGTTGAAGAATCCGTTGGTGTTCCGGTCCGCCATGCCATCCTCACTTTCGATCGATACCGCCATTGTAGTCAAGAAAGGCGCCCCACATGTGCGGGGCGCCTTTCCAAAGAGGTGTTGCGCGAGGGGAGGGAAGGCGCAACGTTCGTGTCGAAGGTCTTTAATTCGCCTGTGCCTTCGTTGAGTTAACTATAGCTAATTCTATGAGACCCAAGTCGTAGACCGACGAGCACATAGCCTCTTCACAAGTTAACCAAGGGTTACAAATAGAAAGACGCGGCGTCATGCGGGCGTTAGGGCTCGAGGAATCGCTCGACGAGCTCGGAGAACGCGCCGTCGGTCCCGGCCGTTTCAAGGATGACATCGCAATACGGCCGCACGTCGTCGGTGACATCCGCCACGCCGACTCCCAGCCCCGCCGCTTTGATCATGGAGAGGTCGTTTGCGGAATCACCAACGGCGATGACCTCGGACATCGGAATTCCCAGCATATCGGCAAGGCGCGTGAGCCCCGTCCCTTTGTCAACGCCTGCGGGCATGAGTTCGAGGTAGCGCTTGGAGGAGAAGGTGATGTCAACGCCGAGGCGCTCGGCCATGGGCGCGAGCTCGCGACCCAATTCCTGTAGCGCGTCGAAGTCCCAGTCGACATACAGGATCTTCACGATACCGCGGCCTTCGAGGAATGAGAGATCGGGATGATCGGATCCGCGAAAATGAGTGACCCCGGTGATCGATTCCAGATAGTCGCGCTCCCGCGTGGGTGCGTCATTCACGAACACGTGGCCGTCGGCGACGTTGACGTGCATGCAGAGTCCGAGTTCGAGCCCCTTTGCATAGATCGCGTTCGCGCATTCGTTGGAAAGGCCGCAGGTGGTGAGCGGGGTGGGGTCTCCCACGCGGTTGATGAAGCCGCCGTTATAGGAGAGCACATAGCCGTCTTCGATCAGCTCGCGGGCCTCCCCCGAGAAGTTGTCCATGATAGAGGAATACCATCGCCCACTCGAAGGGACGAACAGGACGCCGAGCTCCCTCATGCGTTTGAGTGCCCGGAGGTTGGACGCCGGGATGGCGTGGTCGGCATCGAGAAACGTCTCATCCATATCGCTGGCAACAAGTCGGTACACGCAATCCCCCATACAACGTAAAAAACGAGGCGGGCTTATTATCACCCACCTCGTAAGACCTGGCTATGTCGAAAGCGCGGGCACGTGAAGATGGCCCATTCGCGTGTCGCCGCGCGTGTGCGGGGCGGATGGCTTAGTACACCATGCCCATCGCCTCGCGCACCTCGGCGAGCGTGGCCTCGGCGACCTCGTTGGCGCGGCGATTGCCCTCGCGCAGGACGTCCTTGACGTAGTCCATATCCTGGACCAGTTCCTCGCGGCGGGCGCGGATGGGGGCGAAGTACTCGTTCACGCTCTCGGTGACGTACTCCTTGAGCTGGCCGGAGCCGCCCATGCCGATCTCTTCGGCGATCTCGACCTCGGAACGGCCGGTGCAGATCGCGGCGGTGGAGAGCAGACCGGATACGCCGGGGCGCGCCTCCGGATCGAACGTGATCATGCGCTCACCGTCGGTCTGGCTCTTCTTGATGCGCTTCGCGGTCTCCTCGGCCGTCATCGAGATGTTGATGGCGTTGCCGTAAGACTTGCTCATCTTGCGGCCGTCGAGGCCGGGGAGCAGCGGAGTATCGGACAGCAGGGCGTCGACCTCGGGGAAGACGTTGCCGTAGCGGTTGTTGAACTTGCGGGCGATGGTACGGGTGAGTTCGATGTGGGGCAGCTGGTCACGACCGACGGGCACGACGTTGCCCTTGCAGAACAGGATGTCGCAGGCCTGGTGCACGGGGTAGGTGAGGAGCAGGCCGGTGAGCTCGTGTCCGCTGGCCTCCATCTCCGCCTTGACCGTGGGGTTGCGCTGGAGCAGGGCCTCGGAGACGAGGGAGAGGAACGGCAGC
The DNA here is from genome assembly GCA_900552755.1 of uncultured Collinsella sp. Classification (GTDB taxonomy): domain Bacteria; phylum Actinomycetota; class Coriobacteriia; order Coriobacteriales; family Coriobacteriaceae; genus Collinsella. The sequence goes on along the minus strand of USAY01000031.1, from coordinate 1,262 downwards.
ATGAGCTGGTTGCAAGCGGGAACCGCGGAGTGCGTGTAAATCATGGTCTTGTCGGGGTCCAGGCCGCATGCCAGGTAGTCGATGACCATGTTGTAGACGTTGTCCTGGATGTTGTCCGTGCTGTCGCGGTCGGTGATGACCTGGTAGTCGGCGATGAGCACGTTGGTGTGGACGCCCAGCTCCTGCAGCTCGACGCGGCTTTTGAGGGTGCCAAAGTAGTGGCCCAGGTGCAGGCGGCCGGTGGGGCGATCGCCGGTGAGCATGGTGTACTTCTCGGGGTGCTGCGGCAGGTCGGCGCGGATCTGGTTGCTGCGCTCGAGGCTGACCTCATAGCTGAGCTCGTTGGGCATGCTGTCTCCTTTTGGGTTGAGTGCCTGGCCGGCATTGTCGGTCTTGGTTGAAGATGAAGCTACCAGAGAAACGGCGTCTCTTGCCGGAATCAACGATGGTTTTCGCCGTGTCGTCCCGCAGGGTCGTTTCCCTTCTTGGGAAGGAGCCCCTCGATATGCTCGAGCCGCTCCTCATGGGCCGCGTGCGCCGCGCGCTCCTCGGCGGCGAAAGCGGGGTCTTCGGGCGTGACGGTCTCATCTCGCTGTCGACTCCGGTACCACCGCGACGGCGCTCCTGAGCCTGCTCGTCGACAAGCCGGTGACTATCTACACCACCAACGGCTATGCATGTCGGTTTACGGGCGAGCTTGCTGCTAAGGTGGTGGTAATTGGCGGCGACTTCAACCCCGTTACCTGCTCGCTCACCGGTCCTATGGTTGAGAGCGCGCTGCGCGAGCTGTACTTTGACCGGGCGTTTATAGGTGTCAATGCGGTGGACGAGGACCGCGGCATCATGACGCCAGGTTATCCCGAGGCTATCAAAAAACGTATCGTGATGCAGAATTCCCAAGCGAGTTGCGTACTCGCCGATAGCTCCAAGTTCCACGTGTTTTCAAATGTAAAGGTGTGCGACCTGGAGGGCTTTACTGTTATTTCCGACAGGCGCGACTCCAAAATCGGCGAATGCGTCAAAATGATCACGGCCTAGGACACTGGGGCATCGCATCTTGCCCTCAAGCCGTTGCCCACGTAACGAAGCGTGGGGCAAACGTGCGCCCCATTCCTGATTTGGGGACTAGCTTAGTTCGTCGGCTACTTGTTGTTCGTAGAAGGCTTCTACTACGGCGTTAAAGTCGCGGGCGAAGTCTTCCATGGTGCCGCGCCAGGTGGCTCGGCCGGGTTTTCCCTGGCCAACATAGGCAGTTTGAATGC
>USAY01000030.1 GCA_900552755.1 uncultured Collinsella sp. | reverse complement strand
CTGTTTACGTACTTAGCAGCATTGCTATTGTTTGGCTCCAACGGCATCATCGCCGCTGCCATCGCGCTGCCGAGCTCCGATATCGTGCTACTGCGCACGTTTTTGGGCGCCCTCTCGCTTGTCACTATCCTTGCCATCACCCAACGCCATAAACTGCAGGCGCCATCTCGTCCCCGCGAAGCCGCAGCACTCCTTCTGTCGGGAGCCGCGCTGGGTGCCAGCTGGATTTTTCTGTTCCGTGCCTACCAGACGATCGGCGTCGGCGTATCCTCGCTGCTGTACTACTGTGGCCCCATCATTGTCATGGCGCTCTCCCCACTCATCTTTGGTGAAAAACTGACCGGCGGCAAAATCGCCGGGTTTATCGCCGTCGCCTGCGGTGCTTTTCTCATTGCAGCACAAGGTCTAGGCGGCAATATGCCCATTGCGGGTATCGTCTGCGGTATCGCCTCGGCATTTTGCTATGCGCTGATGGTCATCGCTAGCAAGGGTGCGCCACACATCGAAGGCCTCGAGAACTCCACGCTCCAGGTGAGCGCCGCCTTTGTGACCGCGCTGGTCCTCACGCTCATCACGCAGGGCGCTCCCTCATTCCTGTCCGCCGGCGTCGCCGCCAGTATTGATTGGCGCGCCGTCGTCATGCTCGGCGTCGTCAACACCGGCATCGGTTGCCTGCTCTACTTTAGTGCCGTCGCCAAGCTGCCCGTCCAGACCGTCGCGGTCGTCGGCTACCTCGAGCCGCTTTCGGCCGTCGTGTTCTCGGCCGTCCTTTTGGGCGAAGCCATAACACCGGTCCGCCTGATGGGCGCCGCGCTTATCATCGGCGGCGCGATTTTTTGCGAACTCGCCGGCAAACGCGCAAACGCCAAGGCTGGCATCGCCCAGACAGTACGTGCTTAAAAGCCCCTGCTTTGAAATGCTACCTGCGTAGATAAATAATCCCCAGCTGAGGATTATTGTCTAAAATAACCTGATGTGCCAAACTGCTCTTGTATGTATAAAGACGGCATAAAGATTATCTGTCCTAAACAGATAACCGGATGTCTAAGGGAGTCCACGTGGCACACAACAAACTGGAGGCAAGCCCCCAAGACCAGCGTGGTCAAGGCGGGCACGGAGCCATCCCCCTCTCCGCTGGCATGCTGCTTGTAACGCTCGGCGTCGTCTATGGCGACATCGGCACGAGCCCCATGTACACCATGAAATCAATCGTCGCCAACAACGGCGGCATCGGTACCGTCAGCGAGGACATGATCCTGGGCGCGCTTTCGCTCGTCATCTGGACCATGACACTCGTGACCACGGTCAAGTACGTGGTAATCGCCATGAAGGCCGACAACCACAACGAAGGCGGCATCTTCGCCCTGTTTAGCCTGGTGCGAAAAGTGGCACCATGGCTGATCCTACCTGCCATGATCGGCGGCGCGGCGCTGCTCGCCGACGGCATCCTCACTCCCGCGGTCACGGTCACCACAGCCATCGAGGGCCTGCGTACCATCGAGTGGGGCCACGCGCTGCTTGGCGACGGCCAGACCAACGTCATCATCATCACCATCATCATTATCTGCGGCCTATTTGCCATGCAGCGCGCCGGTACCTCGTCGATCGGCAAGCTGTTCGGCCCGCTCATGACGTTGTGGTTCCTGTTCCTGGCAGGCGCCGGCCTGTTCAACATGCTCGGCAACCTGTCCATCCTGCGCGCGCTCAACCCCATCCGCGGCATCATGTTCCTGTTCTCGCCCATCAACCACTCGGGCATCATGGTGCTCGGCTTTGTCTTCCTGTCGACGACCGGCGCCGAGGCCCTCTACTCGGACATGGGCCACGTTGGCAAGGCCAACATCTATGCATCCTGGCCGTTTGTTAAGGCGGCCCTTATCCTCAACTATCTGGGTCAGGGAGCATGGCTGCTCGCCAATAACTCCAACCCCCAGATGCTCGCGATGGATATCGTCAACCCGTTTTATATGATGCTTCCCGAGCCCCTGCGCCCCTTTGCCATCGTGCTTTCGGCCGTAGCGGCCATCATCGCCTCGCAGGCGCTCATCACCGGCTCGTTCTCGCTGGTATCCGAGGCCACGCGCCTCAACCTTATGCCGCATCTGCGCATCCACTACCCCAGCGACACCAAGGGCCAGCTCTATATTCCGCTCGTCAACAACATCATGTGGGTCGGCTGCATCTTCATCGTGCTGCTGTTCCAAAACTCCGAGCGCATGGAGAGCGCCTACGGCCTCGCCATTACCGTGACCATGCTCATGACCACGACGCTTTTGACGAGCTATATCGCTGGCATTCTCAAGCACAAGCTGGGCGCCTGCGTCTTCGCCCTGCTCTTCGGTGCCATTGAGCTGTGCTTCTTTGCCTCGTGCCTCACCATGTTCTTTGACGGCGGCTATGTGATGATCTTCCTGGCCGCACTGCTGTTTGGCCTTATGTACGTGTGGCGCCGTGGCACCGCCATCGAGCGCACGCAGACGATTCTGTTGCCCGTCTCCAAGTACATCGATCAGCTCAACCGCCTGCGCAACGACGAGACCTATCCCGTGCTCGCCGACAATCTGGTATTTCTCACCAACAGCCCCGACCCGCTCACGCTCGACCGCGACGTGCTCTATTCCATCCTGGATAAGCATCCCAAGCGCGCCAAGGCATATTGGTTCATTAACGTGCACGTTACCGACGAACCCTATACGCACGAGTATTCCGTCGAGACCTTTGGCACGGACTTCCTCTTCCGCGTTCGCCTGGACCTGGGCTTTAAAGTCAACCAGCGCGTCAACGCTTATCTGCGTCAGATCGTCGGCGACTTGATGGCATCGGGCGAGCTGCCGCCGCAACATCACACCTACTCCATCTACGAGACACGCGGCAACGTGGGTGACTTCCGCTTTTGCATGCTGCGCAAGATGCTTGCCCCCGAAACGGACATCAACCGCAATGACCACCGCGTGATGGCCATCAAGTACGCCGTCCGCCGCGCCTGCGGAAGCCCGGCACGCTGGTACGGTCTCGAGAACTCGGCCATCATCATCGAGTACGTGCCGCTGTTTGCCCGCATGCGCCCGGCCGTTAAGCTCGTGCGCACCCAGGTGCCGCTCGAGGTTCAGATCGAAGAGGCCGAGGAAATGGAAGTCGACATCTTCTCGGACGACTTGGTCAACGGCAACGAAGCCGGTAAGGACATGAACGTCGATCCCACCGAGTTGCTCGAGAGCGTCGCCGATACGCCCGAACAGCAACAGCTCGACGGCCTCGAGAACGAACAGCTCAACGACGCCAACTTCTAGCGACGTCACAAATCAACGACAGCGGCCCTGCACCTCACGGGAGATGCAGGGCCGTTTTGCATTGCGGTAAAGCTATCGGCTACGAACGACGCGGCTCGGGAACCACGAGCCTATCGGGGCTCGCGCCCTCGGCATCCATCAGGCTCACGTAGCGAATCGACGGATCCCCATACATCGCGTAGTAATAATTGCCCGTGCGCGCGCTAAAGCATCCGGTGTAGATAGTCTTCTCGAACTTGCCATCGCCCATCCTGGACGCTCCCTCGATCATCACCACGCCCTCGAGCGAGCGGAACATGCGAACGACGTTTTCGGTCTCGCTCTCCTTTTGCGGGTAATTGGCATTGAGGTACGCCGCCTTTACAAAACGGCTCGGCGAATAGCAATCGCCCGGAATGCCGCGCATGCCGGCACCGGCTCCATAGGGCTTGAGCTCGGCGCCACGCCATGTCGCCGTCTGCGGAAAATCGCTTGTGGCGGTGATATAGGTGCGTAGGTTTTCCATATGCCACGGGAAGGTCGGCTGATTGGCAAGGGTGTCGACCGGATCGTCGTATACATGCAGGCCGTCAGCCATCATCTCGACCACGATGCTGCGCTGGCTGTCGCCGATAATCCAATGGAGCAGTGACACGCCCAGCCCCTCTCCGGCAGATTTGGCGACAATCACCGTGTCGCGCAGCGCGGCCTCGACCTCATCGACCGTCGAGAACGTCGCTGCCACCCACAGGGGAAACTCATAGGCCGCGATATTGGTCTTGCCGTCGACAGGGCCCTCGGCATACTCGGCATAACCCGGGAAATTGAGACCCGCCACGGCGAGGCCCGCATCGTTGCCGCAATCGAAGAACATAGGGTAGTTCCTGCAATCGATGCACATACCGATCACCGCGTGCGCCGCTGTCGCGTCGTCGATAAACGAATACGGAATGTGAAACCCGCGCGGCATCACGCGAACCTGTTGGCCGTAGTCAAAGCTCCAGTCGAGATTGCGGCCCAGATACATGTGGCCAGAATTATCGGTAAATCGAATACTCGTACACATAGCGCCTCCTAGCTTTACGTTCTTGCTAATTTCATTGTCTCCAAACAAAAAGGCGCTAAACACAAAAGCCCGGACATGACAACAATGTCATGCCCGGACTATTCAAACAGGATAAACTCAACCAAGTTAACCCCGCAGGTCGTCTAAGGGGTCAAAGTGCCGCAGATTGCCACGAAAGAGGAGCGAAGCGTACTTAAGGTACGCGAGCGACGATTGAGCGGCAAGGTGCGGTGCTTTGGTCCCCTTAGACCAACTTTCCAAGACAGTGATCGATCATATGCTGGATCATCTGTGCCTCAAAGCCCGCGTAGTCGCGGCGGCACTCCTTCATCTTGCCGTCGACAATCTGGTCAAAGGCAACCTTGCACTTGATATAGCGCGTGGACTTGGTGACCTCCTCGTGCGTCAGGCAGCTCTCCTCCATCTTGCTGGCACCCAGGCCAAACACCAGACGGGGGTTGTAGAGCACATGGGGCTCGCCGGCGTCGTCCAGATAGACGCAGACCTTCTTGGTGACGCCGATCTGGTTGGCGGCAAGGCAGCCGGCATCGTCGAGCGACTTGATGGTATCGATCAGGTCCTGTGCCACCGACTCGTCCTCGACGGTCGCGACCTCGCAACGCTGGGACAGAATAGCCTCGTCGTGGCAGAGCTCTTTAATCATACGTTCCTCCATAGGGGTCGTTGTAACTGCTTAAGTATACGGTACCCACACATTTTCATGCGAATAATACCGTCCGTCTGCTACAAAGCGCCGAACATCAACATGCAAGGAACATCAACCTTTCAAAGGCGATATAGTAGTTGAGTTCGTGTCAATCGGCCTAAACTCGGGGCCGAACAAGGAAAGGGTATGCATGGATGAACTTTTTCACGTCAGTGAGCGCAAGTCCACAATCGGGACCGAACTTCGCGCTGGACTGACAACATTCCTGGCGATGGCCTACATCATCGCCGTCAACCCTGCGGTGCTCTCGGGCGCCGGCATCGATGCGGGAGCGCTCGCCTGCGCCACCTGCCTGGGCGCCGGCATCATGACCATCTGCATGGGCATCTTCGCCAACCGCCCGCTCGCCTGCGCGTCGGGCTTAGGCGTCAACGCGATGATCGCCGGAATCACCACCACCGTCTGCGGCGGTGACTGGCACGTGGCCATGAGCGTCATCTTCCTTGAGGGCGTCGTCATCTTGCTGCTCGTGCTTTGTGGCCTGCGCGAGGCCATCATGGACGCCATCCCGGTTGTCCTGCGTCACGCCATCTCGGTGGGTCTGGGCCTGTTCATCGCCATGATTGGCCTGTGCGATGCCGGCATTATCACCGCTGGCGCCGGTACACTCGTCGGTCTGGGCGACATCACCTCCCCCACCTTCATCGTCGGCATCATCTCCATCCTGGTGACGGTCGCCCTCGCCTGCCGCAACGTCCCCGGCTCGCTGCTCATCGGCATCGTCGTCGCCGTCATCGCCGGTATCCCCCTAGGTGTGACCCAGGCTCCGACCGGTATCATCGCCCCGCTCGACTTCTCGAGCATCGGTGGCCCCATCGCCGACGCCGGCGGCGTGCCCGCCATCGTCAAGGTCCTTACCGACCCCGCGCTCCTCGTCATCTCGTTCTCGCTGCTCATGAGTGACTTCTTCGACACCATGGGCACCGCGATGGCCGTGGCCAAGCAGGGCGAGTTCCTCACCGACGACGGCAACGTCGAGAATATCAAGGAGATTCTGATCGTCGACTCCGCCGCCGCTGCTGTGGGCGGTTTCATGGGCGTCTCCTCCATCACCACCTTCGTCGAGTCCACCTCTGGTGCTGCCGACGGTGGCCGCACGGGCCTCACCTCCGTCACCACCGGCGTGCTGTTCATTCTCGCCGCGTTCTTCTCCCCCATCGTCACCATCGTTTCCAGCGCCGCCACCTGCGGTGCTCTGGTCTACGTCGGCTACCTCATGATGAGCGAGGCCTCCGAGATTGACTGGTCCGACGTGTCGCAGGGTTTCCCGGCGTTCATGATTGTCGCCGGCGTGCCCTTCACCTACTCCATCTCTGCCGGCATCGGTCTGGGCTTTATCGCCTACGTAGTCGTCGCGCTCTTTAAGGGCGAGGCTTCCAAGATCAAGCCGCTCATGTGGATCGCAGCCCTCGCCTTCCTCGTCTACTTCTTCGTAGCGTAACGGCATAGTCTGCTAAAACAGAACACCAAAGCGCGGAGTCGCATCGAGCGGCTCCGCGCTTTTCTTTTAAAGCCAGGCAACGCACAGACGCGCGATGTTTTGCTTCCCAAGTTTTGGACATTTTGCCCTCCAAACGGCACTACCGCCGGCTACATCCTGCAGATATGCTGGGCTTAATCGCATAGGCCCTATGAGGATGGGAGTAACCATGGCCGCCTTGTTCACGACCCCCAAGCGCAATAACAAAACCTCTGGAGCCCATTTTGTCGAGCCCGACGTGTGCCGTCGCACGCTGCTCGCACACGGCAGCTGGCGCCGCGTGACGCGCCGCATCGTCTGCGGCCTGGCCTGCGCGCTCACGGTGAGCTCGCTGCTCATGCCGAGCGTCTCGCTCGCGGCCGAGTGGGTGGACGTCGGCAGCGTCCGCCACGAAGCGGCCGCGGGGCCCGCGGGAGACGCCGCCGGCACCTGGAGCTGGGACGGCGCCGATGACATGAAGCTCAACGGCTATAACGGCGGCGCGATCGAGGCAGCGGGCAAGCTCAACGTGAGCTACGAGGGCGACAACATCGTCACTAACGGCGACGGCCGCGGCATCAAGGTTAAGGATGGCGCGAACGAGAACGCCGAGCTTAATATTCAGGGCGACGCGTCCAGCACGCTCAACGTGACATCTTCTCGTGACGCCATCACTTCCGTCGGCAGCATCAACATCGACGGCGCTGGCACTGTCAACGCCACGAGCACCGAGCACGATGCCATCGATGCCGGGGGCGATGTCACCATCAAGGGCTCGGGAAACGTTAACGCCACGGGCGATTCGGATGGCATCAGGGCCGACGGCAACATCACGATCGACAACAGCGGAACCGTCACCGCCAAGGCCACCGAGGATCAGGGTATCGATGCTAACGAGAACCTCATCATAAAGGGCGGCGGCAAGGTAGAGGCAAGCTCTATCAAAGACAATGCGATTTGGGCCGACGGCAACATCGAGATCTCGGGTGGCAGCCAGGTCAAGGCAAGCTCCGAGGAAGACGCCACCATCGACGGTAAAAACAGCCTCACGGTCACGAACGCTTCCCTCAACGCAAGTGGCGTTGGGTATGGCATCTATGTCTACAAGGGCATCACGTTCGATGGCGCAACCGTAACGGTCCGTGCAAGTGCAGGGAACGATGAAGCCAGCGCCCTCTTCACCGACGAAGACGACATCGTCATCAAGAACGGCTCGATCGTGGATGCGTTCGCAGAAGGCCAGTTCTCGACCGCAATCTTCACCAGAAACTACTACCCCAACGAAGCGGGTGGTCACATCTACATTAGTGACTCCGTTGTCAAGGCTATAGCCCGCTATGTCGAGTCCGGTAGCGACGGCCCCGATCACTACAGCAACGACCAAAGTGGCGCGGTCATTCCCGAGCATAGGGGCATGAACATCGGCATCTTTGCCCGGACCAAGGAGGGCATCACGCCCGCGACCATCTCGATTGTCCGCAGTAAGGTCACAGCTGAGGGAGACACGGCGGCAATCTTCGCCCTTGCCGTGAGCGCGGACGGCGAGACAATCGGCACCATCGAGATCGAAGGCGCTCCCATACAGACGCCCACAGGCGGCAAGATCATTGGCTATCGCAACAAGGAAGAACTCGATGACGGCATCTTCTACGTGGTGGGTCAAACCATCGGCACGGGCGACGCTGTGATCGACTCCCCCTATAACGAAGCTGTCGCCAAGAGCACGGTCATCGCGCCTCCCGAGGAGATCAAACCCGAGGAGAAGCCAGGCGAGACCAAGCCCGAGGGTTCCAAGTCCGAGGGCACGAAGACGACCAAGACCGTTGCAGTTGCAGCCACGGGAGCCAAGATCGCCGGCAAACTCGCAGCAACCGGCGACGCCTCGAGCGCAGCCATCGTGGCAGCCGCCCTTGCGGGAACAGCCGCCATCGCCGCGGGCGCCGTGGTGAGCCGCAAGCGCTCGTAAACACTTTTTCGCACGGGACGGGTGGATCGCGGCTCTTGCCTTCCTCGTCTACTTCTTCGTAGCGTAAGGGCAAGGCTGCAAAAGCTGAACAATAAAGCGCGGAGTCGCCATGCGGCCCCGCGCTTTTCTTTTAGCGCCGGTCCCTGCGCCGGCGTGCGGCCTATTTCTCCCCCATTTTGGCCATTTTGCCCTCCAAACGGCACTACCGCCGGCAACATCCAGCAGATACGCTGAATCTAGTCGTATAGGCCCTATGAGAACGGGAGCAACCATGGCAGCCTTGTTCACGACCCCCAAACGCAATGACGCTACCGCCGGAACCCATGTTGCCGAACCCGACGTTCGCCGTCGCATAGGACTCGCGCACGGCAGCTGGCGCCGCGTGACGCGCCGCATCGTCTGCGGCCTGGCCTGCGCGCTCACGGTGAGCTCGCTGCTCATGCCGAGCGTCTCGCTCGCAGCGGAATGGGTCAAGGTCGGCGGCAACAAGTACAACACCGCGGCGAGCGACGAGGCCGGTACCTGGTCGTGGGACGGCGCCGACGACTTGAAGCTCAACAACTATAACGGCGGCGAGATCCAGGCCGCAGGCAAGCTCAACGTGAATTACTCGGGAACCAACATCGTCACTGCCGAATGGATCGAAAGCATCAACGTTTCTCATGGCACTAACGAGAATGCCGAGCTCAATATCCAAGGCGACGAGGGCGGCACGCTCAGCGTGACATCTACTGAGGACGCTATCCTCACCACGGGTAATATCAACATCGACGGAGCCGGATCCGTCAACGCCACGAGCACTGGGTTTGATGCCATCAATGCCGGAGGTGATCTCGCTATCAAAGGTTCGGGCAACGTCAACGCCACGGGTGCATCGGATGGCATCAGGGCAAACGGCAATATCACGATTGACGACAGCGGAGCCGTCACCGCCAGGGCTACCAAGGACAAGGGTATTGGAGCCGACAAGAACCTCACCATCAAGGGTGGCGGGACGGTCGAGGCAAGCTCAGCCGATGGTGAGGCCCTTTGGAGCGGCGACAATATCAACATCTCGGACGGCAGCCAGGTCAAGGCAAGCTCCGAGGAAGACGCTGCCGTCGAGGCCAAGGGCAGCCTCGCAGCCACAAACGCCTCCCTCAACGTAAACGGTGTTGAATATGGCGTCTATGCCCACAAGGGCATCACCCTCGATCATGCAAACGTGACGGTCCGTGCAAGTAAAGGCAGATACGGTGGCGCCAACGCCCTCTTCACCTACCAGGACGACATCGTCGTCAAGAACGGCTCCACCGTGGACGCGTTTGCGGAAGGCGAGGTTTCGGCTGCATTCTCCACCAGAAACGATCGACCCAACGAGAAGGGCGGCCACATCTACATCAGCGACTCCGTTGTCAAGGCCATAGCCCGCTATGTCGAGAACGGCGACGGCCCCATCCCCTACAGCGAAAACCAAGATGGCGAGACGAGGCGCGAACCCCAAGGCGAGAACATCGGCATCATCGCCCAGACCAGCGAGGGCGTCACACCCGCAGTCATCTCGATCATCCGCAGCAAGGTAACGGCCGAAGGAGATACAGCGGCAATCTTTGCCCGTGCCATGAGCGCTGACGGCAAGACAATCGGCACCATCAAGATTGAGAACGCCGCCATCCAGACGCCCGAAGGCGGCAAGGTCATTGACTATCGCAAGCTCCGTGACGGCATCTACGAGGCAGGCCAAGCCATCGGCACGGGCGACGCCACGGTCGACTCCCTCTATATCAAAGCAGTCGCCAAAAGTACGACCATCGCACCTCCCGAGGTAGCCAAGCCGGAAGACCCCAAGCCCGACGAGACCAAGCCCGCAGAAAGCAAGCCCGCGGAGTCCAAGCAGAACCCCAAGCCTGAGGGCTCAAAGCCGACCAAGGCCGTTGCGGCTTCAACCACGAAAGCCAAGACTACCGGCGTGCTCGCGGCAACCGGCGACACCTCGGGTGCGGCCATCGTGGCAACCGTCCTTGCGGGAACAGCCGCTATCGCCGCAGGCACCATGGCGAGCCGTAAGCGTTCTTAGACGCCTCTGCGCACATGGCAGCTCCCGCGAAGGCCCCGAACCCCAGCACCGTTTAACAACGCCACCGCCGAGCTCCCCTCCGGCGGTGGCGTTTTCCATATGCGTCCGCAGGGGATGCACGAGATTGTCTTTGGTCTAGCCCAACCGGCATACGCTGGCGTGCGACAATTGGGGCTGCCGATATCACAACACTGAGAGAAGCCCGTCATGGAAGCGCATCAAAAGCAGATAACCGTTTATTCGAATCATACGGAAAGCGCGCCTGTCATCTACCTTCCTGTGGTCGTGGGCGACGGCAGCGAGGTTTATAAGTGTTGCCGAGAGCTCGACTGTCCGCCATTCGCCCTCGTCACCATTGGCGGGCTCGATTGGAATCGCGAGCTGAGCCCCTGGGCATGCGACGGGACCGTACGCGATGCCGAGCCTTTCGGCGGCCAAGCTGCCGATTTTCTTGATGAGCTGCTGAATCAGATAATCCCCCAGGTCGAGTCGTCGCTTCCTCAGCCGCCCACCTGGCGCGGCATTGCCGGCTACTCGCTCGCGGGCCTCTTCGCACTCTGGTCCCTCTGGCAAACCGACGCCTTTGACCGCGCCGCGAGCGCATCGGGGTCGCTATGGTTTCCCGACTTTGTCGACCGTGCCAGCACGGCCCCTTTTGCCGGCAGCCCGCAAGCCGTCTACCTGTCACTCGGCAAAAAGGAAACCAAGACGCCCAACCGCATGATGCGGCATGTACTCGACGACACACGCGCGATGGAGGCGTTGCTCGTCGAGCGCGGCATTCCAACAACGCTGGAGCTCAACCCCGGCAATCACTTTGCCCAAACCGACTTACGCATGGCCCGCGGCATCCACTGGATACTGACGCATTAAAAATGGTGCCCACACGCATATACGCATGGGCACCATATCTTGTTTTAGCTGAACGCAGCTGCTACTCAGCAGCCTCCTCAAGCTCGGAGACATCAAACTCAAAGTCGTTACCCGGCAGGATGGCGTTGAGCACGATGCCCACCAGTGAGCCCACGGCAATGCCGGACAGCGAAATGGTCACGCCGCCCAGCTCCAACACGATGGCGCCGGCGGTGCTGTACGCGATGCCGAGCGAAAGCACGAGCACCAGCGCGGCAACCAGCACGTTGCGGTTGTTCTGGAAATCGACCTGGTTCTCGATGAGGTTGCGGACGCCCACAGCGCTGATCATGCCGTAGAGCACGAGCGACACACCGCCGATAACGCATGCCGGCATGGCGGCGATGACCGCGGCGAACTTGGGGCAGAACGAAAGCACGATGGCGCAACACGCGGCAATTCGAATTACGCGCGGGTCGAACACGCGCGTCAGGGCGAGCACGCCGGTGTTCTCGCCATACGTAGTGTTGGCCGGAGCGCCAAAGAGCGAAGCCAGAATCGTGGCAAGGCCGTCGCCGAGCAGCGTGCGATGCAGACCGGGATCGGCAATGTAGTTGCGCTCGCAAGTCGAACCGATAGCAGAGATATCGCCGATATGCTCGATCATGGTCGCGAAGGCCAGCGGCATGATGGTGATGATGGCCGTCGTGGCAAGACCGTTATCGAACTGCGGCCCAAAGAGTGCAAACACGGTGTTGTCCCACACGATGGGCAGACCGACCCACGGAGCGGCGGCAACGCCCGAGAAATCAACCTCGCCGAGCGCAGCCGCAACGGCATAGCTCACCACAACGCCCAGCAAAATCGGCACGATCTTGACCATGCCACGGCCCCAGATGTTGCAGATGACGATAACGGCAACGCCAATGACAGCCACAAGCCAGTTGGTCTGGCAGTTAGCAATAGCGGAGCTCGCCAGGATCAGACCGATCGAAATGACGATGGGGCCAGTCACCACCGGCGGGAAGAAACGCATGACACGCTTGGCGCCAAAGGCGCGGAAGAGCGCCGCAAGCACCGGATAAAGCAGGCCGGCGCAAGCAACGCCCAGACAAGCGTAGGGCAAAAGCTCGGTCTCGCCGTTGGGCGCGATTGCGGCATAACCGGCAATAAAGGCAAACGATGAGCCCAAAAATGCCGGCACCTTACCGCGCGACAGGAAGTGGAACAGCAGCGTGCCCAAACCGGCAAACAAAAGCGTTGCCGAAACCGAGAGACCGGTGAGCACGGGCACCAGCACGGTGGCGCCAAACATGGCAAACAGGTGCTGCAGACCGAGCAAAAACATGCGCGGGCGGCCGAGCGACGATGCGTCGTAGATGGCATCGCTGGCGGCGGGCGTCGAGGACTGGGACATGAGAGTCCTTTCAAAATGGAAGGGCGCTCGAGCATAGCGGATTACCTGCCCGAACGATACGATCCGAACCATTGTACGCGATGCGCCATGTCTCGCACGCGCCGTCACCTGCGAACGTTACCGCTATTTCCAAACGCGCTCGGCAATACGCTTGACCAGCGCGATCTTTGCCCATTGCTCGTCCTCGGTCAGCTTGTTGCCAATCTCGCAGCTGGCAAAGCCGCACTGCGGAGACAGATACAGGTTCTCGAGCGGAACATACTTTGCAGCCTCGTGAATACGCTCGACGATGGCATCCTCGTCCTCAAGCTCAGCGGCCTTGGTGGTCACCAGGCCCAACACGACCTTCTTGCCAGGGGCAACGTACCTCAACGGCTCAAAACCGCCGGCGCGCGGCGTATCGAACTCCAGGTAAAATGCGTCAACATCCTCGTTTGCGAACAGGTATGGCGCGATGGGGTCATAGCCACCCTCGAAGGCATAGGTAGAGTGGTAGTTACCGCGGCACACATGCGTGTTAATGACCAGGTCGTCGGGCTTGCCCTCGATAGCGGCGTTGTTGAGCGCCACGCCCAGCTCACTCACCTTTTGCAGATCAACCGGGCTCATGCCGGTCTTGGACACAAAGTCGGTATCGCAATAGATGCCCCAGGTGCAGTCATCAAACTGGATGTTGCGGCAGCCTGCAGCGTACAGGTCGGCGATCACCGTACGATAAGCGGCTGCGATGGCGTCGGCAAGTTCCTCATCGGTCTTATAGACAGCGCGCAGGCTCTCCTGCTGGCCATCGCAGCGGTCGAGCGTGACCTCAGAGAACGTCTGGATAGGCGCCGGGATGGTCTGGCGTGCAACGTGGTCCTCGCCCTCAAGTGCCTTGACAAACTTAAAGTGCTCGACGAAGGGGTGGTTCTCGCCGCTGATGGAGCCAGTCACCACGGCGGTATCGGCCGTGGTCTCCTCGTCGTGGAACATATATCCCGTACGCGAGGTGCGACGCTCGACGCCGTTCAGCCCCCACATAAAATCGAGGTGCCAGTAGCTGCGGCGAAACTCGCCATCGGTGATGACCTGCAGGCCGGCGGCCTTCTGCTTTGCCACCAAATCGCGAATAGCATCGTCCTCGACGGCCTTAAGGCCGGAAGCGTCAAGTTTACCCGCGACATAGGCGGCACGGGCATCCTTTACAGCCTGCGGACGAAGAAAACTGCCGACGATATCGGCGCGAAACGGCGCGTTCGGTTGAATCGAAGTGCTCATAGATATCTCCCTTTGCATTGGTTGCTTTACTGGGACAGAGTATGAGCGCTCATATGGCCATCGTAAAATATACGTTTATAACAGTTTGATATAGATGCTTCCTATATCAGTCTGGACTGTCATAAAGAGACTTGAACCGTGCGGAGCACAGCAGCCTAGATATGCTGACGAATCGCGTCGATATAGGCCCGACCGTAGCGCGTGAGCGTCGTGTTCTTGCGCGTAATAATGCCGATCTCCATGTACTCGTCCACGTCGAGCGGAATCGAGATAATGCCGGGGCCGTTGAGCTCGTGGCTGATCACGCCCGAGCATACCGTGTAGCCGTTGAGGCCCATGGCCAAATTGAACAGCGTCGCACGGTCACGCACGCGGATATTCTTGCGACGCTCAAAGGTCGTGGTCAGCTCCTCGGAATAATAAAACGAGTTATAGCTGCCCTGCTCGTAGGACAGGAACGGGTAGTCTTCCAGATCCTCGAGCGTCACGCTGGAGCGGCCCGCCAGCGGATGGTCGGCGCAGACGAAGACATGCGGCGTGGCGCAGAAGAGCCCTTCGAACACGAGCTCGTTGGCCACCAGCATGCGCTCGATGACCTCGCGATTGTGCTCCGACAGATACAGGATGCCCAGCTCGCTTTTCATATGCGCGACATCCTCGATAATCTCGTGGGTCTGCTCCTCGCGCAGGGTAAAGTCGTAGCGCGCGGCATCGAACTCGCGGATCACATCGACAAACGCATTAACGGCAAAGGAATAATGCTGGCAGCTCACACTAAAGTGCGGCACCTGCTCGGACGTACCTTTGTACTTGCCCTCGAGCAGGTCGGCCTGGTCGAGCACCTGGCGCGCGTACCCCAAGAAGGTCTCGCCTTCCTCGGACACAATGACACCCTTGTTGGTGCGCTCAAAGATATGCACACCCATCTCGTTTTCGAGAGCGCGGATCGACGCGGTAATCGAAGGCTGCGACACAAAGAGCCGGCGCGAGGCCTCGGTGATGCTGCCGCATTCGGCAACTTTGACGACATATCTGAGTTGCTGGAGCTTCATGGCTTTCTCCCTAGACGTTCGTGACGTCAAAACCCGCCGTGTCCATTTGGCTCATAAACGACGGCATCTCCCCCGTCGCGGCGCAGGCGGCAATCTGATGCAGAGCCCCGGCAACCGCATCATCTGCCGCAGCGCCAATATGCCAGCGTGCGGCAGCCGTGACGGCCTCGTTGGCATTGGCGACTGCAACGGAGTTAGGAACGGCATCGATCATGGGCAAATCGTTATCGGAATCGCCAAATACGGCCACCTCGTCGGGCGTCAGGCCCAAAGCGCGCGCCAGCTCCAGCGCAGCGCAGCCCTTGTCCCAGTCGGTCGGAAGAACGTCGAACAGGCGCACGCGGTTGTTGGGAAACACGAGCGAGAGCTCCGGCACCTCAGCGGCAACACGCTCGCGCAGCTCGGCGAGCTCCTCGCGCGAACGGGCACTCCAGATATTCGCCTTGTATACCGGGGCATCGTCAACGACAGGACAACAGGGAGCCTCTTCGCCCTTGAGCCACGCGTTGCCGCCTGACTCCATGGCGCGACGCACACGCTCGGGATCGCTTGTCACGCAATAGGCATCGTTATTCCAAAAGTCATCGCCCAGACGGTAGACCTTCAAATACGTATCGTCGGTCTCCTGTTCAAAATAATCGGCTAAGCGCATAAGGACATCGTTATCGATTGCGCGCGAAGCGACTACTTCGCCATCGACAAACATCACCTGGCCGTTGCAAAACGCACCGGTCGAGAAGCACTCGGAGCGATTGCGGAACATCCAGCTCATCGCGGACGGCTGGCGACCCGAAACCGGGCCAAAATGCAGGCCCGCCGCCTGCATGGCATGAATGCCCTCGATGGCGCAGTCGCTGGCGCCATCGTGTCCAGCAGGAATCAGCGTATCGTCCATATCGGTCAGCACAAGTTTGATCATAAGGTCCCCTCGGTCATTCTTAATCCCATCTATTGTACCGACCTGCCAAAAAGGGACAGGTTTATTTCGGCAGGTTTCATCTGGGAAAACGCAAAGTCCCAGTTGTTACCTGCCAAAATAAACCTGTCCCTTTTTGGCAGGTGCGCTAGTATAGGGAACAACAGATTCGATGCGGGAGTGCCGGCGGTGCAAACCACAAGGCTGAGAGGGCATGGGGCCCAATCCTTTGAACCTGTCAGTTAATGCTGGCGTAGGGAGCATGCCGCCTTTACAGGGGCGCTGTCTATGCACAGCGCCCCTTTTCTATGCCAAGGAGGCATGTGCAGTGATTGATTCGGAACAGCTTAAACAACATATGGTCAAGGCCGTAGAGGAGATTCGCGCCACCAATCCGATGGCCGGCTCCATCACCAACACGGTGACGATCGACTTTGTCGCCAACGCGCAGCTCGCCGTGGGCGGATCGGCCGCCATGGTCTATCTGCCCGACGAGGGCGAGGCACTCGTTGCCGGCGGCGGCGCCATCTATCTCAATATGGGCACGCTCTTCCCCATCTACGAGCAGACAATTCCCCGCGCGGCCAAGGCGGCACACGACGCCGGCAAGCCCTGGGTGCTCGATCCAGTGGGCCTGGGCATCGGCAGCCTGCGCACCCAGTTGGTAAACGAGCTCAAGCAGTACAAGCCCGCTATCGTGCGCGGCAACGCCTCCGAGATCATCGCACTCGCCGGCCTGTGGGGTCTTGAGGGCGAGGCAGCTGATCTGAGCCGTGTGCGCGGTGTCGATACCACCGACACGGTCGACGCCGCCCGCGATGCCGCCGTGGCGCTCGCCCGCTACACCGGCGGCGCCGTTGTGGTCTCGGGCGAAGTCGACCTGATTACCGACGGCACGACCGTGGCCAAGTCCCACGGCGGCAGCCCGCTCATGTC
>USAY01000029.1 GCA_900552755.1 uncultured Collinsella sp. | reverse complement strand
AACGATATGGCACCGTGGGGACACATGTATGTCAATCCTGGTCTAACAGAGCCTTTGATAATGGGGGGAACTTTCAGGAAGGCTCTTTACTATGGTCTTGTAGATATTGACTCTGAAAAACTCATCTATCTTTTGAAGGGTTTTAGCCTCGATAAATTATTTGAAGTAAATCCCATCATTGGAGCTAGGGGACACAATTTGTCTGGCGGAGAACTGGCTTCTCTATTACTTTGTAGGGCCTTTCTGAGCAGTTATTCTATTATTATTTTGGATGAGCCTTGCAACAATTTAGATAATGCTTCGATATCCTTTTTGAAGATGGTGGTTGCGCAGGAGATGAAAGAGCGAATCGTCATCATTGCGGATCATGGGCATGGTTTCGAACAATTTGCAGACTATGTAATACAGTTTCAGGAGCCAGAAAAAACTATCTAGCTCCTGAACGTTGCTACGAACTGCTTTTTGCGATTTATTCGAGATGCTCTTCAATCCGAGCCCTCAGAAGGGCAATGGCTGTGGGTATTCCAATTGCGGCGGCCAATTCGGCTTTATCCAAAACCTGTATGCTAAAGCACGATTGTTTATCACATTGAAGGACGATAACTGAAGATAGCTTCACTTCCCGTTGGCTGAATATGTCGTAATCTCCAAATAGGAAGTTACCTTTTATTGTGTAATTCGGTATGTTCGTTACGCACTTCATCTCAAGTCTGTTTAGGCCATAATCGAACACCGCAACTTCCTTGTGTTCGATGATGAGCGCAACCCTGGGCATGTTACTAAAACCACCGTCGACGACAGTAAAGAGTTTTTCATTTGCATCGTCATAAACGGTATATTTTAGACTCAATAGCTGTCCTAGTGGACCCGTGAACCCATGTCTTTTGATATTGAGGTTGTCTCCGGCTGGGTTGATGAGAGCTAGAGCATGCGGATAAGGGTTACCTTCAATTGAGATTCGATATTCGTTTATAGCCGTCTTGCTCGATTTAGGACCAGTAGCCACCACGCGTCATCGCCTCGATCGAATTGGAACCGACTTCTGCTTCGTGCGGAGAATTGCGCAGTATGTTGCAGTACATGCAGCTGCAATAACCGCATGGGCAATTTCTAACAAAATGAATGACGCTATTTACTGCATGCATGTTAAATGGACGAATACTTCTCATGATCTGCCTCCCATTGTTCGATTGTTTCTGACTGTTCTATTACCTTCTTCACCTCCTCAACACTGTTGAACCCTAGGTTTTCAATCGACGAGTACTCAACGTAAACAGAAAACCTGCTTTCAAGATAAATAAGTAGTCGAACTAAATCTGATGAGGACAAGTTGAATGGCGGGTCGGTCAATTGCTGATTTCTTAGATTTTGGTCAAATTGAGTCAAATCCAAATCTCTAATATTGCTTATCGCTTTTTCGATTTCTGCGTAGATGGTTTCATCTTTACGATATGCTGTCATCTCAGCACCCCAATATCGAAATCAAACAACTCGTTCTCGATTGTTTTGCAGCATAGTAATGATTCTTCTGGATCTAAGCTGGCTGAGAAACAGGGCATTCCTCTTAGACGAAGTTCTCTTGCTGCTTGAATTGCTTTATCGCTAGATGAATAGCTTATTTGAAATCTATGCGTCTCCAACCCTTCAGTGGCGTCAAGTACTTCGTTTGTAATTTCAAATTGAACTTTCTCTGCTTGCGTTAGCGTTTCAATTATGGGCATGAGCCCAAGCATTATGTCGTAGTCGGCTATCGTGTATGGGATATTGATAATGGCCAAGTCAGGGCAGAAAGCTCGACATGCAGCAATCGATCCTAATCCGTAATCTCCGCAAATGTGGTCGTCGTATTTCATAAGCACATTGGGCGTTTCTAATAGAGCTAGGTCGGATTTATCATTCTCAATGATGATGTTGATCTGCTCATTCATTTTGATGACGGCGGATTGGCCACCATCAAAACTAAGGGTGTTGCAGCCCCAGATTTCATTTAAAGGATTGAAGCTCAAAGCGCATAGATTGGGATGGTGCTTTCTCATCTCGCTAACGATGCTACTAAACGTAATTGTTGAATCGGCGGGTGTATATAGATTCCCGACAACAATTTTTGGTATCAGGGCTAATTCCTGCATGTCGCTTTTGCTAGACTCAATTTGTTCAGTGGCGAGTTGACTGACAACCTTCTTATTTACAGAATGTGCATAGGTTTCAGCGTGTTTACTAAATTCTATGAGTCCTGTGGCGCTTTCTTTCGTCGATAAAACGACAACCAGGTCTGATTCATCGATTGTCGTTACATAGTTAATTCGATTTCTTATGCCAATTTCTTTGCAATTAACAAGGTTGGCAACATCTACGCCGTCCGGTAGAATGCCACATGGTGTTGATACCCGAATATTGTAGCCAATTCCTAGCAATCCAATTAGAAGAGGATAGTCAGCTCTCGTGAAAGATATAAGTCCAATTGTCTTCATGATTTTTATCGCTTGTTCCTTTTAAGAGCCGTTGTAATGGACACTTCGTGTCTATGAAGCTCAAAGCGAAGTATTTTCTGATTAAGTCGATCAAAGGCAATTCGTTTTGAGTTGTCGCATGCTGTTCGTTTGTAATCAGGGCTAATTACTCCTTTGCAATCTGCGCTTTTAATGCATTGAGTGCACAGCTGAAATGCCCAACATTTTTTACATGAATCGCTGGTCAGCTTTGAAACATTGATCATCTTTTCAATTTGACCTAAATCAAATCCTGAATCCAATGTACCGATATACATGTCCTTGGTTGTTTCGCTGACCCTTTCGCAAGGAAGAAGCGCTCCTGCTGTTGTCACAAATAGACGCGTAACTCCTGGCTCGCATGGACCACCGGGTATAGCTTTTGTTGGGATGTTCGAAGGTGCAAATCGCTTAATGTTTTGGTTGATGCTTGCAAGCGTATATGAAGCGAGTCTATCGCTGCAGTTTCCTTTTTCGATCTTGCGCTCGTCCATAATTCTTGCTTTAAATAAGGCGTAATTCAGTTGACTTGAGAACTTGTCATTGTAGGGGGCGATACGTCCGTTGCGTTCCAAGTAGTTGAATTGAACATCGCAAGCCTCGATATCCTTATCATTTATAAAGGAAGAGACTGTTTTATAGATGTTGTTCGTGTCGACTACGGCATTAAAATGAATATATTTGTTGCGTTCAGGATGGTTGTCTAAAATCATATGAACATTGTCTATAACTGCTTGGTATGAGGACTCACCATTAGCGTAATGCCTAGACTTATCATGGATTTGCTGCGGCCCGTCAAGACTGATTAGCAAATAGAATTCATGCCCAGAATCGAAGAAGAATTTAACCATATCTTCAGATAAAAGAGAGCAATTGGTTGTAATTCGAAATGAGATGTGTTTTCCTTCAAATACCTGTTCTGCATATTGAGTAATTAGCTTAATTTCACTAAATCGAAGGAGAGGTTCTCCTCCATAAAATGCTACGACCGGGTTTGGGTTGTCAATCGAGTGCATCTTAAAGAATTCGATTGCATGTTTGGCCGTCGAAACAGACATAGAGTTATGACTGTGGGTTCTGTTGTATAAGGAGTTTTCGGAATAGATACAGTAATCACATCGGAAGTTGCAAGATTGAGTCAGCTGAAGGGTTATCATCCGTAAATTTCTTTCCAGCTTAACTTTCAAAAGGTCAATTGATGGATAAGCGACATCCTGCAATGGCGAATCGCAGCAGTAGCCACATGATTGTAGTAACTGGAATTCTTGGTCTGATTTATAGGAGTCGGGGCAAACTTCGCCTGCTTGGACTTCTGAGATGTAATTGAAGAGATCTTTGCTTACTGCAAGTATCTCGTTTCGATTGGCATCATAAATGTAGTGGCCCAAGAGGGTCTTTATGGGTAGAACTAACATCTCTACCGCCTCTTTCATTTCACTAATGTTATTTTAGTGAACTAAGATGTTTACTATAAGGTAACCATTTATAAACGTATTGTCAAACATATATTGCTAAAACAGAAACAATTTATAGACTGAGTGGTCGTATCCTTTGGGCGATTGCTCCTATAATCTAGCCTTCGCTGCTGTCGGGAGGGAAGGTCTAGGACTCCGTTATCATGTTGAAACGCTTTAACTAATTTGACGTTCTCACGTGTTTTTCGTTTCAAAAGCGTTAGGATGGGACTCATAGCGTGGGGCGTAATGGGTGCCCCGCACACGATGGGAGGCTATCAATGGCTAATCGTTTCGTTCTCAATACCATCTCTTATCATGGTTCCGGCGCCATCAAGGAGATCCCCGGCGAGCTCCAGCGTCGCGGCTACAAGAAGATCTTCGTCTGCTCCGACCCCGATCTGGTCAAGTTTGGCGTTACCGCTAAGGTGACCGACGAGCTCGACGCCGCTGACATCGCTTGGAGCCTCTACTCCGAGATCAAGCCCAACCCCACCATCCAGAACGTCAAGGACGGCGTCGAGGCCTTCAAGGCCGCCGAGGCTGACGCTATCGTGACCATCGGTGGTGGCTCCTCCATGGATACCGCCAAGGCTATCGGCATCATCATCAACAACCCCGAGTTCGCCGATGTCCGCAGCCTCGAGGGCGTTGCTCCCACCAAGAACCATGCCGTGTTCACTATCGCCGTGCCGACGACCGCCGGTACCGCTGCTGAGGTGACCATCAACTACGTCATCACCGACCCCGAGAAGGTCCGCAAGTTCGTGTGCGTCGACACCAACGATGCCCCCGAGGTTGCTGTCGTCGATCCCGACATGATGGCTTCCATGCCCGCTGGCCTCACCGCTTCCACTGGCATGGACGCACTGACCCACGCCATCGAGGGCTACACCACCAAGGGCGCTTGGGAGCTCTCCGACATGTTCCACTTTGAGGCTATCAAGCTGATCAGCGAGAACCTGCGCGACTCCGTCGCCGAGGCCAAGTCCGGCAAGCCCGGCTCCGGCCGCGAGGGCATGGCTCTTGGCCAGTATGTCGCCGGCATGGGCTTCTCCAATGTCGGCCTGGGCATCGACCACGCCATGGCTCACACCCTGTCCGCTCACTACGACACCCCGCACGGCGTCGCCTGCGCCATGCTGCTGCCGATCGCCATGGAGTTCAACAAGCCGGTTTGCGCCGAGCGCCTGGCCAAGGTTGCCGTCGCCATGGGCGTTGACACCACGGGCATGAGCACCGACGAGGCTGCCGATGCCGCTATCGCCGCCGTTAAACAGCTTTCTGCCGACGTGAACATCCCGCACGTCTGCGAGGCCATGAAGGCTGACGAGATCGAGGTCCTGGCCAAGGACGCCATGGCCGACGCCTGCTTCCCGGGTAACCCGCGCGAGGCGACGCTCGACGACGTCATCGAGCTCTTCAAGAAGATCTGCCCGGCTGCCTAACTTGGTTCGGCGGGCCCCTGCTCGTTAGCCCCACAATCGTCCTCGGACATGTCGGAAGCCCCCGCTGCGCACTTCGTGCGGCGGGGGCTTCCTCCGTCCTGCGGAAAGATTGTGGGGCTAACGGGCAGGGGGCCCGCCGGCTCGTTATCGTGGCGGGCGCAGTTCTGAAGAACTCAATGGGTCATCTCGCTAGGTAAAAAGATGGTTCGCGGTGGTATCGTTGCTGTGGGTTTAATTCGATATGAAAGGGTGACTTTGGTGTCCAAGATGGATTCTACGCTCTCCTATATTACTGACCAGTTGAAGGCGCTGACTTCTATTGCTTCGCCTACGGGCTATACCCGTGCGGCGACTGATTATCTGATGGAGACGTTGCGCGATATGGGCTTTGGGCCCGAGCGTTCTAACAAGGGCAATGTGCTCGTTGAGCTTGGCGGCGAGGGCGAGCCGCTTGTGTTGGCGAGCCATGTCGATACCCTGGGCGCCATGGTGCGCTCCATTAAGGACAATGGCCGCCTGCGTCCCACGACGCTTGGTGGGCACCAATGGTCTACGGCCGATGGCGAGAACTGCACCGTTTACACGCGCGATGGCAATGTCTACACGGGTGTGGTTCTTAACACCGAGCCTTCAGCGCATGTGGCCGATGAGCCGGTCAAAACCATCGAGAAGAACATGGAAATCCTGCTCGACGAGAACGTTGACAGCAAGGATGACGTGCTTGAGCTGGGTATTCAGACGGGCGATATCATCGCTATGGACCCGCGCACCACGGTGACGGAGAGCGGCTACATTAAGAGCCGCTTCCTTGACGACAAGCTGTCCGCGTCGATTCTGCTGGGTTTGTCCCGCGCCGTCGCCGACGACGAGGTGACGCTTTCGCGCAAGGTATCGCTGCTCTTTACGGTGTACGAGGAGGTCGGCCACGGCGGTGCCTTTGTGCCGGCCGACACGCGCGAGATGATCAGCGTGGACATGGGCTGCGTGGGCGACGACCTGAGCTGCACCGAGCGCATGGTTTCGATCTGCGCCAAGGATTCGGGCGGTCCGTACAACTACGACCTGGTAACCACGTTGTCCAACATCGCGCGCGAGCTGGAGCTCGATTACGCCATCGATGTGTACCCGCACTACGGCTCCGACGTCGAGGCCACGCTCTCGGCCGGCTACGACATTCGCCATGGTCTGATCGGCCCCGGCGTGTACGCGAGCCACAACTACGAGCGCAGCCACATCGACGGCGTGCGCA
The DNA here is from genome assembly GCA_900552755.1 of uncultured Collinsella sp. Taxonomy (GTDB): domain Bacteria; phylum Actinomycetota; class Coriobacteriia; order Coriobacteriales; family Coriobacteriaceae; genus Collinsella. Next base: position 10,666 of record USAY01000029.1, on the reverse strand, counting down.
ATACCTACGAGCTGGTTCGCGCCTACGTTCAGCGCTAACGATGCAGCGGCCTCGGCTGATACAGTAGTACCGACTGAGGCCGTCCTCTCTAAGTTGCGGTGAAATAGGGACTGTTTGGCGGTTTTAAACGTTTAAACAGTCCCTATTTCACCGCAACTTATGAAGGGGATGGGACTACTTGATGGCGGCAGTCACGGTGCCGCCGCCGAGGACGACGTCGCCGCGGTAGACGACGACAGCCTGGCCGGGGGCGATGGCGCGCTGCGGCTCGTCAAAAGTTAGCAGCATTTGTCCGTCGGCGTCACGCGTAAGGGTCGCTGCCTGGTCTTTCTGACGGTAGCGGTACTTGGCACCTACGCGAATGCCGCCGGCATCCAGCTCGGCCTCCATGCGTGCGTCCGGCGCGCTCCAGATCCACTCATCGGCCGTGAGGGCGGCGGCGGTCAGGTCCTCGGCCTCGCCCAGATGCACGGTGTTGTTGGCGGCGTCGACGCCCGTCACATACACGGGATGCGCCATCGCGACGCCCAGGCCTTTGCGCTGGCCGATGGTGTAGCGCAGCGCGCCATTGTGGCGCCCGACCACGCTGCCGTCGCGCCACACAATGTCGCCCGGTGCAGCGGGATGTCCGCAGCGGCGCTCGATATAGCCCGCGTAGTCACCGTCTGGAATAAAGCAGATGTCCTCGCTTTCGGCCTTCTGGGCGTTGGTAAAGCCCTGCTCGGCGGCTATGCGGCGCACGTCGCGCTCCTTGTCCAGGCCTGCCAGTGGAAAGATCGTGTGCGCCAGGCGCTCCTGCGTAAGCGAATACAAAAAGTAGCTTTGGTCCTTTTTGGGGTCTTCGCCGCGATGTAGCTGCCAGGTGCCGTCTGCCGCCTGGCTTGTTTTGGCGTAATGTCCCGTGGCGATGTAGTCGCAGCCCATATCCAGCGTCGCATCGAGCAGCGCGCCAAACTTAATATGGCGGTTGCAGATGATGCACGGGTTGGGCGTCAACCCCTCCTGATAGGCAGTCACGAAGCGCTCGATAACGTTGCGGTCGAAGGTCTGCTGCAGGTCGAGCACATGGTGGGGTATCCCCAGGCGCTCGGCGACGGCCTTTGCATCGGCGATGTCGCGGTCGACCTTACTCATGCCCGTGGCGGGGTCGGGTGCGGGGCGGGTGAGGCGCATGGTGGCGCCGACGCATTCGTAGCCCTGGCTTTTGAGCAGGTACGCGGTCACGCTGGAATCGACGCCGCCGCTCATGGCGACGAGCACGCGCTTGTTGTGCATGGGGAGGTTCTCCTTGGTGGCATGTGGCCAAAAAAGAAAAGCGGCGCGGGAGGCTGGTTCCGCGCCGCAGACATTGTAGCAAGTTCGGACGTCTCGTGGGACACCCTAACGAGATGGGCTTAGGCTGCCAGAAGAGAGGGGAGACCGGCGTGCCTTGGACTCGTTCTAAGAACGAGAAGCTCTAGTCCTGGAACAGTGCCGTGGACAGGTAGCGCTCGCCGGTGTCGGCAAGCAGGGCCACGATGGTCTTACCCTCGTTCTCGGGGCGCTTGGCCAGCTGCAATGCGGCCCACACGGCGGCACCGGACGAAATGCCTACGAGCACGCCCTCCTTGTGGCCCACGGCGCGGCCGGTGGCAAAGGCGTCGTCGTTCTCGACGGGGATGATCTCGTCGTAGACCCGGGTGTCGAGGACGTCGGGCACAAAGCCGGCGCCGATGCCCTGGATCTTGTGCGGGCCGGCCTGGCCCTTAGAGAGCACCGGGGAGGTGGCGGGCTCGACGGCGACTACCTTAATCTCGGGGTTCTGCTCCTTGAGGAACTCGCCCACGCCGGTCACGGTACCACCGGTGCCGACGCCGGCAACGAAGATGTCGACCTTGCCGTCGGTGTCGTCCCAGATCTCGGGGCCGGTCGTTGCCTTGTGAATGGCGGGGTTGGCGGGGTTCACAAACTGGCCGGCGATGATGCTGTTGGGAGTCTCCTTCTGCAGCTCCTCGGCCTTGGCGATAGCGCCCTTCATGCCCTTGGAACCGTCGGTGAGTACGAGCTGTGCGCCATATGCCTGCATAAGCTTGCGGCGCTCGACGGACATGGTTTCGGGCATGGTGATGATCACCTTGTAGCCGCGGGCGGCCGCCACCGAGGCGATGCCGACGCCGGTGTTGCCGCTCGTGGGCTCGATGATGGTATAGTCGCCGCCGCGCACGAGCTTGCCTGCCTTCTCGGCCTCGTCAATCATGTTCTTGGCGACGCGGTCTTTAACGGATCCGGCTGGGTTGAAGTATTCCAGTTTGACGAGCACGCGGGCCTTGAGGTCCTCGTCGGCCTCAAAGTGGGTGAGCTCCAGAAGCGGGGTGTGGCCGATAAGCTGATCGATGGACGTGTAAACCTTGCTCATGGTGAACCTCCAAAGTGTTCAAGTTGCTGGTTGCCGTGTGGTTTCACGGTGCGTGTAGCAGCTAAACCCATAAACCTTATAGGTTGTTCGTTTAGCTGTTGGCAAGCATAGTAGACACTAAAGCCTAGTAATGCAATAGGAAATAGAAGATTATTACGAGTCGATTAACCATCTTGACCGGAACGGGTATTTTCAAACCCATTTTTTCGGCTAGAATTTCAACGGACTAAAAGACCGAAAGGCAGCACTATATATGTTGGTTTCTACTAAGGGCAGGTACGCCCTGCGCGTTATGGTCGATCTGGCCGAGCACCAGGCGGCCGGTCGCATCCCGCTCAAAGAGATCGCGGCGCGACAGGGGATTTCCGAGAAATATCTCGAGAACATCTTGGCTACGCTCGTGCGCGCCAACATGCTTTCGGGCATGCGTGGCAAGGGCGGCGGCTATGTGCTCACGCGTCCGCCCGAGCAGTACACGGTGGGCGAGATCTTGCGCCTGACCGAGGGCAGTCTGGCGCCGGTCGCCTGCCTGGATGGCGACTGCAAGGGCTGCTCGCGCTCGGATGAGTGCCCCACGCTCGACGTGTGGAAGAACCTGGACAAGCTCATCAACGACTACCTCGACGGCGTGACGCTCGATCAACTTGTCGCTCCCAACCATGGCTACGACTACGTCATCTAGCCCACCTGCCATTTGGGGACGGGGTGGAAATGGTAGATTTTCTTGCCCTCTGAGGATTGACAAATAAGAAGGCCGCCCATTTTTGCGATGGGCGGCCTTCGTTTTGGGCTGTTGAGACGGACACGGTCGGAATGGCCGTTTTAGTCCTCGGCAAGACTATCGAGGATGCTGCGCATGATGGACACTAGGATGCTGCCCATAAAGGCCGAGCCAAAGCCGGCGATGGAGATGCCGACGCCCAACAGGTTGACCGACAGGTAGCTGGCGAGCTCCAGCATAAAGCTGTTGAGCACGAGCTGGAAAATGCCGAGCGTAATGATCGTGAGCGGCAGTGAGATGACCGTGAGGAACGGTTTGACGAACGAATCGACGATGTTGAGGAACAGTCCCATAAAGGCAAAGCAGACCCAGGCCTCGGCAAAACCGAAGGGTTGGATGCCGGGGACGAGGAACGTGGCGATCGCGATGGCGATCGAGGTGAAGAGCCAGTTAAGCATAAAGCGCATGGCGTGAATCCTTTCTTGCGCCGGGGTTGCTGGCGTCGCGTGAAGCGGCTTGCGGCGGCGACTTGGATGGTTGCGCGGGCGCGCCGCGGTGTTTGGGCGCCCATTGTCTCAAATATTCGTGGAGCTTACGTGCGCATTCGGTTTCTAAACGGCGTTCGTCCTGAAAAACGTGCCGCTGACAGAGAGTCTTGTCACTTTAGTTTGGTGGTGTGCTACACTGCTACGGGCAAATGGCCCATGCATAGTTTTATTGCATATTTACGGGCGAACGATGCCCGATGTCAGTATCAACTTCGATGCCTTTTGGCGGGTTTGGCGGTGATCGATGAATATCGAGAACATGTTTGACAAGCCTGATGTCAAGCAGCTGGTCCACGCATTTAGTCTTTTGGACGACGAGAACGATATCCAGGCGTTTTTAACCGATATCTGCACGCCGCGCGAGATTTGCGATTTATCGCAACGCCTGCAGGTCGCGCGCTATCTGGATGAGGGCGAGCCCTATGTTGAGGTTCAGGCCCGCACCGGCGCTTCGTCCACCACGGTGAGCCGCGTGTCCAAGGCGCTTAATGGCGAGTACGGTGGCTATCGCAAGATCCTCATCAAACTGGAGGATGGCGAGTAGGCCAGCGGCAAAAACGAATTGCGCAGAACCGTCCCTTCGGGGGCGGTTTTTTGATCCCTTGGGGACGGAGGAAAACGGATCACCGGGTTAGACTAACCCCCTCTGTGATCCGTTTTCCTCCGTCCCCAAGGAATCAAATCTGTTGGCGTGGGGCAAATCTGTCCGCATGGGCGGGTAGGATGGATGCATTGATTATTGCGAACAGTTTGAGCGGAGGACCATGCCTGTTCGAATCTATACCACCAATGCCGGCACGGATTTGAGCGATGCCGAGTCGGCGCTGCTTGCCGACCTTGTTGACTGCCACGGACGTGCCGTTTTGCTGGCGCCCTCGTTTGCCGAGCTCGACCTGTGCCGTCACGATGCTGCGGTTGCTGGCGCCTCGCTGGGCGTTGACTACAAAACCCCCGCATCGTGGCTTCGTTCGCTGTGGGAGCTTATGGGCGATGGCCGCAGCTTCGTCGACAACATGCAGCGCCAGATGCTGTTCTCGGACATGATCGCCCGTCGCGACGATGCCGGCCTGCAGCCGCTTTCGCGCAGTCAAGGCACGGTGCGCATGCTCGCGCGCATGGCCCGCGATGTGCTGCCGGGCGTAGCGGGAACGGGTGCCGAGCGTTGCTGCGGCGACGTTTGCCAGCCCGATCCCAAAAGCGACGCCGAGGCTCGCGTGTTCGAGCTGTTGAGTGCCTACGCGGGCGGCTTGGACCGTCGAGGCATGGTCGAGCCCTGCGAGGCGGCTGACCTTATGGCCGAGGTGCTGGCCGACAACCTACCGGCGTGCGCCCGCGCGGTATGTGTGCGCGGTATCACGTCGTTTATGCACGGCCTGCTCGAGTTGCTGTCCGCCGTGGCAAACAACGGGGGAGAGGTCGTTGTGCTGCTTGCCCGCGAGCAGGCGGCAATGCGCGAGGATCTGGCTGCCGCCTTTGATGCCCGCGGTGTGCTGTTTGAGGCTGCGCCGCTGGGGGAGGGTGCCGCCACGCCCCAGACTGCCTCCAAGTCCGTCGCTCAGCCCGCCTTTGTAGAGGTTGCCGGCCCTCACGCCCGCGCCCACGCCTATGTGGATGCAATCGATAGGCTGGTAAAAACGTGTGAGGACGCCGCGGTCGACGGCGGTGTCACGGCGTCCGCGGACCCCGTGCGTGTGCTCATGGTGTCTGCCCGGGCGCCCCAGCTGTTTGGTGAACTCGCTGCCCGTTTGGCGGCGCGTCATATTGCGGCCGAGACAACCGAGTTCACGGCGTTTTCCCAATCCATCGCGGGCAGGCAGTTCACGGCGCTCGCCAATCTGATCGAGCGCATGAAGGCCGCCGATGAGGGCACCGCCTCTAAGACCGAGTGGTGGCCCGCGCCGGAGCTTACCGACTGGATTTACAGTCCGCTTTCGGGTGCCGATGCCGCCAGCGCGCGCACCTTCGACAAGAACATGCGCCTGTCGCGCGGCAAGACCACCACGGCCGTCAAGAGCCTGCTGCAGAGCGTGCAGGGCCAGGTCAGGGGCACGCGCAAGGCGGCGAGCGATGAGAACTGGTTTAAGAACGTGCCGTGCGTGGTCTCGGACGTGTTCCAAGCGCTGTGGCGCGACAAACCCGTGACGGCGCTCAAGGCCATGCTCGCCGTCGCCGAGGCGTTGCCCGATCGCGCCCTTGGAGGCCTTGACGGTCAGGCTCGTCGCCAGGCGGAGACCGCCCTGCTGCGACATGCCATCGACATCCTTATGAACGATGCCCGTACGCTCGACGTGTCGCAGGCCGCGACCGTGCCCGTGCTCGACGACGTCCGCACCAAGGTGGACAAGCGCAGCACCGCATACGATTACGAGACCTACGAGGTCGACCGCGCGCCGCGCGCCCAGGTGCGCTTTGCGTCGCTTGCCGATGCGGCAGCCCTGCGCCCCGATAGCTACGATGCCGTGCTGTTTGCCGACGTCGATCTGGACAGTTATCCGCTCTCACACGAGGAGGGACCGCTGGCCACGCTGACGGCCAAGCTGGGGCGCAGCGGCGTGACGCTTGAGCCCGCGGCCCTGCTGCGCGTGCGCTTTGGCCGCGCGATGCAGGCCGCGCGCGGCCCCGTTGTGCTCGCCCGCGTGACCCACGATCGCCAGGCACGCGAGTGCTATCCGGCTGCCGTGTGGACCGAATTGCGGGCGCATGCCGAGGCCGCTGGCGCCGCCAGGGTTGCGTGCGTGGGAGAGGGCGGTATCGTCGCCGATTTTGATCCAGCGGCCGGCGAGGGCATCGAGTGCAAGCGCGTCGCGTGCGAGGCTCCTCAGCATTTGAGCGAGGCGGCTGTGCCGTACCTGGTCCTGCGCCGCCGCGATGGCGAGGACGAGAATGCGCCGCTCGTGCCGCGCCTGACGTCCGCCTCGCAGATTGAGGCGTACTCGACGTGCCCGCTGTGCTGGTTCGTGTCGTATCGCGTGAAGCCCCAGTCCATCGATGCGGGCTTTGGCAACATGGAGAAGGGCAACTTTGTCCACGACGTGCTGGAGCACCTGCATGCCCGCCTGCCCCAGGAGGGCATGGAGCGCGTGACGCCCGAGAATCTGCCGCGCGCTCAGGAACTGCTGCGCGAGGTCTTTGACGAGACGTTGGCCGAGCACGCCGGCAAGCGAGGCACGGAGGGCCCGCTGGTGCCACTCTCTGCGGTGGAGGAGCGCCAGGTGGCCGAGATCTTGCCGCAGTTGGAGGGCGTGCTAGCCTACGAGTCCGAGGCACTTGCCCCCTTTGCCCCGCGCTACCTGGAGTTCGCCTTCAACGAGCTCAAGGTCGAGTATGCCGGTTGGCCGCTTGGCGGGCGCATCGACCGCGTGGACGTGGACGCCGAGAATCGTGCCGTGGTGATCGACTACAAGCATCGCACGGGCGTTGAGGAGTTTAAACTCGCCGACCCCACGGTACGCGACGAGGAATCGGGTACGGCGCCCATCGACGATCCGCGCTGGTTGCCGCCCCATACCCAAACGCTCATCTACGCGCAGGCCATGCGCCGGGCGCTGGATTTGGACACCCGCGCGGCGCTCTACTTTTCGACCAAGGGCGGCAAGCCGGCGCTGCGAGGCGCCGCGAGTGCCGAGCTGCTCGAGGAAGAGCGCGGCGACGGTCGCATCCCGGGCCTTAAGAAGGGCTTTCCGGGCGAGGGCGGCAGCATGGACTTCGACGCCCTGCTCGATCGCGTGGAGGCCGGCATCGCCGAGCGCCTGCGCGAGCTCGAGGCAGGCAACGTTGCCGCCGTCGACCCGACGTTGGCTCAGGCCGCGCATGCGCGCTGCTCGTATAGCCACGAAGGAACGTTTGTAAGGAGGGACGTGTAGACCATGGATCTTTCTACTTTGATGCCGCAACAGCTGCAGATTGTCAAAACGCTCGACCGTCCGCTGTTTGTCTCGGCGGGCGCCGGTTCGGGCAAGACCTTTACCCTCACGCGCCGCATCGTCTACGCGCTCTCGCCCGAATCCGGTCCGTTCGTTGAGCATCTGGACCAGGTGCTCGCCATTACCTTTACCAAAGATGCCGCGGCCGAGATCCGCGACCGCGTGCGCCGTGCGCTTATCGACGAGGGCATGGACGAGGAAGCACTGACTGTCGACGACGCGTGGATCTCGACCATTCACGGCATGTGCTCGCGTATCCTGCGCGCACACGCGTTGGAGCTGGGCATCGATCCCGAGTTCACAGTGCTCACCGATACCGACGAGCTTATGGACCAGGCTGTTGAGCATGTGCTGGCCCGCGCGACGGCGCCCGATGCCGCCCCCGAGCTCGCCGCCTCGCTCAAGGCCCTTTACGCCTGGTATCCCATGGCGGGCGAGGGCGGGCCGTTTGGTGCCGGCACCACCATCAAGGGTCTGGTGCGCGAGCTGCTGGAGCTCTCGAGCCAGCTGCCGGGCGGCATGGACGACGTGCATGTGGCGCGCGGACAGGCCGACACCTCGGCGCTTGCCGATGCATATCGCGCAGCACTGGGTGCGAGCAAGGCCGCGACCGAGAAGGCACAGGTGGCACTCGACGCCATCGATGCGTTCGAGGCGAGCGGCAAGACCATGGCCGATGCGGCGCGACTCATGATGTCGTGCACCATGCCACGGGCGAGCAAGGCATTTCCTAAGGAGCAGGTCGAGCTGCTCAAGGCCGAGGCCGCCGATGCATTTATCAATATCGTGCTGGCTTGCGGTGGTCCGGCGCTCGATGCGCTGGTGGGCTTGGCCCGCTCTGTAGAGGCTGAGTATCGCGCGCTGAAGGCCGGCCAGTCTGCCCTCGACAACAACGACCTGCTGCGTATGGCCTACGAGGCTCTGCGCGATTACCCGGCCATCCGAGCGGCATACGAGGGCCGCTTTAAGATGGTCATGATCGACGAGTTCCAGGATACCGACCAGATGCAGGTCGATCTGATCCGCTACCTGACGGGTGCGGGGGAGCGCGCGCTGTGTACCGTGGGCGATGCACAGCAGTCGATCTATCGTTTCCGCGGCGCCGAGGTCGAGGTCTTCCGTCGCCAGGAGCGCAAAGTGGGATCGACGGCGGCGTCCGAGACGGTTGCCACGCTGGATGTCCCCACCGGCGAGCTCGTCAAGCTCGTGCGCAACTTCCGCAGTCACGACGAGGTGCTGCGCTATGTGGCGCGCGTCTTTGACGGCGATACCGGTGGTTTGATGCAGGGGTTCTTGGATCTTGAGCCGAGTGACGATCGCGAGGACAAGCTCAAGGCAAAGGCGTCGCGCCGCCAGGCGGTCTTCGTTGCCGGCGGCAGCACCCAGGAGCGAACGCAGGCGAAAGCTCGTGCGATTGCGGAGCGATTCCAAGCGCTCGTTAAAGCGGGCCAGCCCCAGGGCAGCATGGTACTGCTACTGGGGCGCATGACCAATGCCGATGTCTACGCACAGGCGTTTCGCGACCAGGGGCTCGACTGCGTCATCGCGGGCGGCTCGGTCTTTGCCCAGGCTGCCGAGGTCCAAACGGTGCGTGCCTTGGTGTGCGCGCTTGCTAACCCGGCCGATACGGCGCAGGGTCTTATGCCGCTGCTGGCCTCGCCGATGTTTGCGCTCGGCGCTCAGGAGTTCCTGGCGCTGACGACCAAGCTGGACGACCAGACGGGGGAAACCTCGCGCCGCAACATCGACGTGGGCATCATGAGCGATTCCGATGTGCCGGGTTTGCAAGACTTGCCGCTCGTGACGCGCGCCCGCGAGGTGCTGCGGTATGCGCTCCGTCGCGTGGGCCGCGATTCGTTCGCCGCCATCGCGCGCGACGTGGTCAACGCCTCCGGCTGGTTTGTGCGTCTGGCACAGCGTGGTCCCGAGGGCAAGGCCATTGCCGCCAACGTGCTCAAGGCGCTCGACGCCGTGGCCGAGGCAGAGGCCGAGCTCGGCAACTCGCCGCGCTCCATTGCGCTCGCCTTCGACCGCTTCTTGGCGGGCAAGGAGGCCCCGGGCGCGCTCAACGAGGAGGGCGACGGCGCGGTACGCATCATGACGGTGCATGCGTCCAAGGGTCTGGAGTATCCGGTCGTAGCGGTTGCCGAGTGTTTTGGCGTGCGTAAGTCCTCGGGTGCGGCACAGATGGGTCGCGTCGAGGGCGGAGCGCAGATCGTGGCGCTGCCGGCACGCTTCGACGGCGTTAAGCTCGCCGACGGAACCTTTGTGAAGGGCGACGACGTCAAAAAGCAGTTTGAGCATGCGTTTAAGGGCAAGGGCACGTCGTTGTGGCTGCCGCCAGAGCTCATGGAGGACGTCTGTGCGACGGGCTCTCCCGCCGAGGCATTTGCCCGCCTGCGCGACGACGACCTGCAGCTTTCGCTCGAGGAGCGGGCCCGCTTGCTCTATGTTGCCATGACGCGTGCGCGCGAGCTGGTCATTCTGGCGATGGATGCCGGCGTGAGCCGTGGCAAGGTGACGGCGCCGACCTTCGACGTCGAGACCGATCTGACCTACGACGTGCTGCGTCGTATTCTGCCGACGGACGGCCTGGACATGCCGCAGCTCGATGCCGACCGTTTGGTGTTCGACAACTCCCAGCCGGGCGACTACGAGCTCATCTCGCTGGCTGACTTTGCTTTTGGCGAGCAGTCGTTTGAGGCCAATGCTTCTCTGGATGCCGAGGGCAGGCTTGTCCGCGGCGATGCCGATGCCGCCGATAATGCTGCGCACTCAACTGTGCCCGGTCCTGCCGACCCCGAGCCCGATGCGTTTGAGCTCGTGTATCCCCAGGCGGTGGGCGTGCGCATGGGCACCTGCCCGTATCCGGCGCGCGATTCGTACAGCTACTCGTCAATTGCTGCGTCGCTGCATGCCGAGTCCGAGGACCGTGCCGCCGAGGCACACACGCCCATGGACGAGGCCGGCGATGATGCGGAGCCGGATGGTTCCGAGATGACGGATGCAGGCGTAGCCGCCGTTGAGCCCGCCGGCAACCCCATGGCGCTGGGCTCGGCGTTCCATGCCGCCTGCCAGT
>USAY01000028.1 GCA_900552755.1 uncultured Collinsella sp. | reverse complement strand
GCTGCGGCTGCGATTGCTCGAGCTATACCGAGCTCATGATCGCCCGCTCGCTGGGTATCACGGGACACGACATCATGTTCTCGTCCAACGACACGCCGGCTGCCGACTTTGAGCTCGCCGACAAGCTGGGCGCCATCGTCAACTTTGACGACATCAGCCATATCGAGTTCTTTGAGCGTGTCGCGGGGCCCATCCCCAAGACAGTCAGTTGCCGCTTTAATCCGGGCGGCTTGTTCCAGCTCTCCAACGGCATCATGGACAACCCGGGCGACTCCAAGTACGGCATGACCACCGAGCAACTCTTCGAGGCCTTCCGCATGCTCAAGGCCAAGGGCGCCGAGGACTTTGGTATCCACGCATTCCTTGCCAGCAACACCGTCACCAACGACTACTACCCCAAGCTTGCGCGCATCCTCTTTGAGCTTGCCGTGCGCCTTGAGCGCGAGACCGGCGCACACGTCGCCTTCATCAATCTGTCCGGCGGCGTCGGCATCCCCTATCTGCCCGAGCAGCAGGCCAACGACATTCGCGCCATCGGCGAGGGAGTACACGCGGCATACGACGAGATCCTGGTTCCCGCCGGCATGGGCGATGTGGCCATCTGCACCGAGATGGGCCGCTTTATGTTGGGCCCCTACGGCTGCCTGGTCACCAAGGCCATCCACGAGAAGCAGATCTACAAGGACTATATCGGTGTCGATGCAAGCGCCGTCGATTTGATTCGCCCTGCCATGTATGGCGCCTACCACCACATTACGGTGATGGGTCAGCCGGGCGGCGCCGACAAGGCCACAGCGCCCGTCACGAACACCTATGACATCACGGGCAACCTATGCGAGAACAACGACAAGTTCGCTATCGATCGCAAGCTGCCGCATATCGACATGGGTGACCTGCTTGTAATCCACGATACCGGTGCGCATGGCTATTCCATGGGCTACAACTACAACGGACGTCTGCGCTCCGCCGAGGTCCTGCTGCGCCCCGATGGCGCGGCCGACCTCATCCGCCGCGCCGAGCGCCCGGGCGATTACTTTGCCACGCTCGACGTGCTGCCGTGCGGCCGCGAGCTGCTGGCCAAATCGCGCGCCGAAAGCGCCCGCCGTCGCGCTCAGGACGAGCGCCTAGTAGTCGCCGCCCAATGGAACAAACGCGTCCAGATCGCGGAAGCGAAGGAGAAGAACATGGATATCCGCAATCTCGAGGGCTCAATCGTCGCCCTTGTCACGCCGTTTAAAAAGGACGGCAGTGTCGACTTTGACGCGCTTGAGCACCTTATCGATTTCCACCTGCAAAACGGCACCGACGCCATCCTCACCCTGGGCACCACCGGCGAGAGCGCCACGATGACCGACGACGAGGACAACTCCGTCGTCGCCGCCGTGGTCAAGCATGTTGCAGGACGCGTCCCCGTCATTGCCGGCTCGGGCTCCAACTCCACGCAGACCATGCTCACCAAGTCGCTCACCTATCAGGGCCTGGGCGCCGACGGTCTGCTGCTCATCACCCCCTACTACAACAAGTCCAATGAAGAGGGTATCTATCAGCATTTTAAGACCGTCGCCGACGCCGTGGACATCCCCTGCATCCTGTACAACATCCCCGGCCGCTGTGGCTGCGGCATCAGCGAGCGCAACGTAGAACGCCTGGCCGCGCACCCCAACATCATGGGTATTAAGGAGGCCTCGGGCAACGTCGCCTACGCGGCCAAGATCGCCCACCTGCTGTCAGACGACTTCCGCATGTACTCGGGCGAGGACGCGCTTACCGTACCGCTCATGAGCCTGGGCGCCTCGGGCACCATCAGCGTGTGGGCCGATGTTCAGCCGCAGCTCGTGCACGACATGTGCCGCGCCTATCTGGACGGTGACGTGGAGCGCGCCCGCGATATCCAGATTGCCGGCCAGCCGCTCATCAATGCCCTCTTTAGCGAGGTCAACCCCATCCCCGTCAAGGAAGCGCTCGCCCAGATGGGCATGATCGAGGCAAACTACCGTATGCCGCTGTGCCCCATGGCAGACGACACGCGAGCCGCACTTACCGATGCTCTGAAGGGAGCTGGTCTGCTTGATTAAGACCGTCATTATGGGAACGGGCCGCATGGGCTCGCTCATCCGCACCACCGCCGAGGGCACCGTTGATGCCGCCGGTCAGCCCGTTTTTGATATCGTCGCCCAGATCGGTTTTGATCTGTCCGAGCTCGAGAGCGCCCCGGCGGCCGACGTTATCATCGACTTCTCGAACGTCGTGACCTTCGATGCCGTCGTCGCCTATGTCGAGCGCACGGGCGCCGCGTTGGTCTCGGGCACCACGGGCTATACGCCCGAGCAGATGGACCGCCTGCGTGAGCTGGGCCAGAACACCCGCGTTATGCACTCGGGCAATTACTCCATCGGTATCGCAGCCCTGCGCCATCTGGTAGCGCAGGCTACACGCGAGCTGCCCGGCTTTGACTGCGAAATCGTCGAGACGCACCACAACCAAAAGGTCGACGCCCCGAGCGGCACTGCCAAGCTACTGCTCGACGCCGTCGTCGAAGCTGAACCCGAGGCAGGCTACCACCCCGTCTATGGCCGCGAGGGCATGTGCGGCGCGCGCGATCCCAAGGAGATCGGCATGCACTCGCTGCGCGGCGGCACCGTCGCCGGCGTGCACGAGGTGGGTTTCTTTGGCCAGGACGAGGAGGTCACGCTCACCCACCGCGCCACGAGCCGTCAGATCTTTGTCAACGGCGCCCTGGCAGCCGCGCAGAAGCTCGTCACCCGCGACCCCGGCTTCTACACCTTCGACCAGGTCATGTTTGCCTAACCAGGTATCAACCGTATTCACGAAAAGGAGAAACAGCATATGAGTAACGCAGCCGAGATGGATGCCCAGGAGATTATCAACTACATCGCCACCGCGCCCAAAAAGACACCTGTCAAGCTGTACGTGCGCGAGAAGCCCGGCATGAAGGTTGCCTGGGGCGACGCACATGTCTACGGCGGCCGTCGCGGCAAGACCGTCTTTGGCGACTGGGATGAGCTCAAGGCCATCCTCGATGCCAATGCCGACTCCATCGACTACTACGATGTCGAGAATGACTGCCGCAACTCCGCCGTGCCCATGCTCGACCTTAAGGGCATCAACGCTCGCATCGAGCCGGGCGCGATCATCCGCGACCGCGTCGAGATTGGCGACCGTGCCGTCATCATGATGGGCGCCATCATCAACATCGGCTCCGTCATTGGTGAGGGTTCCATGATCGATATGGGCGCCGTGCTGGGCGGCCGCGCCACCGTGGGCAAGAACTGCCACATCGGCGCCGGCACCGTGCTGGCAGGCGTCGTGGAGCCCGCCAGCGCCACGCCCGTCATCATCGAGGACGACGTTATGATTGGCGCCAACGCCGTGGTCCTGGAGGGCGTGCGCGTGGGCAGGGGCGCTGTTGTTGCCGCCGGCGCCGTGTGCGTCGAGGACGTCCCCGCCGGTGCCGTCGTGGCCGGTGTCCCCGCCCGCGTCATCAAGATGCGCGACGAGAAGACCGACAGCAAGACCGGCCTGGAAGAGGGTCTGCGCCAGCTGTAGAAGTTACGCGGTTTTACCAAACCGCGTAACGGCTCGACGCTGCAAACGCCCCTAAGCGGCAATCTGACGTTCAATCGTCGGTCGCGTACCGAAGTACGCTTCCCTCCTCTTTCACGTCACCTTGCTCGCTTAGGGGCGTTTTCGCTGACGTGAGCTCAACCTGCGGCGCAATGTCAGCAACCAAGCCGAAAACAAAAAAGGCCGAAGTCCCAAAAGGCTTCGGCCTTTGTTTTTTGCAACGTCCAAGAGCAGTTTATCGATTCTCAATACTTCCGATGTTCTTGAGCTCGATGGAGATGAGGCCGTTGGGCTCGTTGACAAACTCGATGTACTCAGAGTTCGAACCCATCTCGGCCGGGAAGCTGATCTCGATGCCCGTGTCGGTACGGATCTTGTGGTTGCGCACCGCCGCGCGTTCGACCTGCTTGCGCTCCACGGGCACACGCTCAGGCACCTTCTCCTCAGTCAGTGCCGCGCGCACGCTCTCCTTGATAACCGGCTCGTCCTCAAAGACCTCATCGACGATATCCCAAGGGGGCAGTTCCTCGTCATCCTCAACTTTCTCGGCAACAGCAGCCTTAACCTTGGCGAGTGCTACAGCCGTGTTGGCACCGTGCTCCTCGGCGACTTCCTCGACCACACGCGTCACGGTGTCGATGACCTCCTTGCCCGATACCCCCGTGTCGCACTGCAGCAGGCCATCGGGAATGAGCATGCGATCCTCGCCGGCAATCTTGCGCTTCTTATCCACATAGCCGATCTCCATGGTGCTTGCACGCACGATTGCATAGCTCGGCACCTTTTGCGAGGGGTTCGGCAGAATGGCGTAGTGGCGCGCGATGTCGTTGCGCACCTCCCCCTCTTCGCGGCCCACTTCGTGCATAAAAGCCTGCTTGGAGCCCAGCAGCATCACGGCAAACCAGCGGGCATCCTCATCGTCGTCAAAATCAGCCACGAGCACGTCAGTGGACTCGGCTTTCTCGGCCTTAGTAAGTTCGGAAGAGATGAACTCCGCAATCTGCTGAGACAGGTCCACGAACTCACGCTCACCAAAGAAATAGCCCTTGAGCTCGCCGCCGAATGCGGAGTTCTCGGCAAACGTGGCACGCTTGTTATCAGCCGAGGTACGAGCGCGCCGCAAATGCGTGGTTACGAAATTACGCACGGTGCGGCTCTCAATATCGAGCTCGCGCTGGCTCATGACGTTGACGGCAGAGTCAAAGTCCAGGATATGCAAAATCGCGTGATTGATTTTCATATACGGCATTCCGTTCTAGATCGATTTCAGCACGAACCAGTATAGCGGTCGATCCCGCCCCAGGCGCATCGAAGATTGGTGCATCGGGGACAGGTTGCTTTGCACCAATGGCTAGCGCAGGAGCTCGGACTGCCAAGCCTCGAGCTGTTCTGCCAAGCTCTTGCCGGCAGCGGGCATGTCGATCTGGGGACGTTTGGGCAGAAGCGCACACTTAAGAATCGCAACGATAGTCTGCGAGACAAAGCGTCGCGTATCCTTGTCAAAGCCTTGCGCAGCCTGGAGCATCACGGGCAGGCTCTCGCGCAGATTCCCAGCGATATCCGCAAACCGCTCAGCACCCGTAGCCTCAAACACGGAGAACAACGCATCTACAAAACGCTCGCGCTCGCTAGGCGACACTGCAAGCAGCATCTCGCGAATGGAGCCATCAACGTATCGAGCACCGGCGGACAGGCGCTCACAGTACACGAAGTCGCGACCATCAACCACCCAGCTAAAGGGATTGTGCTGCAGCAGGCTGAACTCGGTGCTCTCAACGATGGCATAGTCCTCCTGCGTCTCGAACATCATGCCAAAGATCGACGACCGAGGCAGCGTCTTATCGATTCGGCCGGAAAGATCGGCAAAGGCGCTGCCGTTCAGAAACTCCTCGACGAAGCCCGGGCCATCATGGGAATACGCCCGTTCGATTCGCTCACGGGCGACATCGGAGCACATCGCCGCGCCGTACACCGCAAGGTTTCCGCCCTTGGAATGACCTCCGCACAAAAGCGGCCCGTCAATCGCATCCGCCGCCTCGTCCACATAACGCGCCGCGGATTCCTGGGCCGGCACAGGACACCGGAACGCCATGTTAAAGTCCTCTTTCCAGCCCACAATCGTGCTGTCGGTCCCCCGGAAGGAAAGATAACTAAACCCCGCCGGAAACCGGAACGCCATGGCTGCAAACTGCTCTGTCGACACCACATCGCTCACGGTACGATAGCCGCAAACGTGCACGCCACGGTAGCGAGGGCTTGCTGCCACGGCCTCCAACAAGATCCTGCTCCCCTCTGGGTCCCACAAGTCGCCAATCATGTCCCGGTAGCACTCGGCACGCAGCAGCTCGCGTACGTCTAGGCCCTGCCAGTTCGTCAGCTCCGCCATATCACCCGGCAAACGCAAATAGGACAACCACGCAAAGACCAGGCTATCCACCGCGCAGAACGGCCGCTCCTCAAACGGATCAAACGCCGTCTGGGCATAGGTCAAAAAATTAGGCGAATCCGACATGGCCCTCCCATCGACTATAGTGCATTGGGGTCAGGTTACTTTGCACCAAAAAAGCGCCCGGGCCGCGTGGACTCGGACGCCTTCATTGTAGCTTTTCGCTCTAGCGAGCTTGATTTAGCAGGAGAAGTCGACGCTGTCGATGATGTCCTTGAGGGCCTTGGCGGAGGCGGTGAGCTCATGCTGCTCGTCATCGTCCAGCGGCACGGGGACGCGGCAGACAACGCCGTCGCGGCCAACGACGGTCGGCATAGAGATGGCAAGATCGGACAGGCCGTACTCGCCCACCATGAGCGAGGAGACGGGCAGAACGGTCTGCTCATCGCGCATGACAGCGGTGCAGATGCGCTTGACGGCCATGGCGACGCCGTAGTAGGTGGCGTGCTTCTTCTCGATGATGGTGTAGGCGGAGTTCTTGACGTCCTCGGCGATACGCTTCTCGGCAGCCTCGTGCTCCAGATGACCGTGAAGCTCGCAGAAGGTGTTCAGCGGAACGCCAGCAACCTGAGCGCTGGACCAAGCGACAAACTCGGAGTCGCCGTGCTCGCCCATGACATAGGCCTGGACATCGCGCGGGTCAACCTCGACGTGGGCACCAAGCATCTGCTGCAGACGGCCAGTGTCGAGCACGGTGCCGGAACCGATGACGTGGCCCTCGGGCAGGCCGGACATCTTGATGGCAGCGTAGGTCAGAACATCGACCGGGTTGGAGACGATGAGCAGAATGCCGTCGAAGCCGGACTTCTTAATCTCGGGGATAATGGACTTAAAGATGTTTACGTTCTTGTTGACCAGGTCCAGGCGGGTCTCACCGGGCTTCTGGGCAGCGCCAGCGGTGACGACGATCATGGCGGCGTCGGCGACATCGGAATAATCGCCGGCGTAGATCTTCATCGGCTCGGCAAACGTCATGCCGTGCGCGATATCCAGAGCCTCACCCTCGGCGCGGTTCTTGTCCACGTCGATGAGGACCATCTCGGAGAACAGACCGCTCTGCATCAGAGCGAACGCCGAAGACGAACCGACGAAGCCGCAGCCGACAATAGCGACCTTCTTCTCGTTAACCATTAGAAACTCCCATCTCTCTCCACAAACAAGCCGCCCGGGAACGACCTGAGCGGCTTGCCGTAATCCCAATACATCCAATCGGGACTTTGATTATGCTCCTATTCGCAGCCAAAAATCGACCGTTTACCGAAATTGTTTGCAGAATTCGTAAAATAACTGCACGAAATCGGTTTCGAGCTATTGACGAGTCGAAATAGGTTTCTAATACAGGCCCGCCTCGCGAATGGCCTCGACAGCCAAAGCGATCTGATCGGTCGGCAGGACCAGTGCCATACGTACGTGCCCCTCGCCCGAAGGGCCAAAGCTCGCGCCCGGCGTCACCACAACGCCGGCCTTCTCCATAAGCTCCTCGCAAAACGCCATGGAATCGGTGCGACCACCGGGAAGCTTGGCCCACACAAACATAGAGCCATGCGCGTTGGGACGCTCCCAGCCCAGGCCCTCAAGACCGTCGCACAGGGCATCGCGGCGTTCCTGGTACTTCAGACGCTGCGCCTCGACCTCATCGCGCGGACCGTTCAGGCACGCGATGGCGGCCTTCTGAATCGGGAAGAACATACCAAAGTCGATCTGACCACGCAGCTTGGCAAAGGCCGAGACCACATCCTCGCGACCGACCAAAAAGCCGATGCGGGCACCGGTGACGTTAAACGACTTGGAAAGCGAGAAGAACTCCACGCCCACCTCAAGCGCACCGGGATACTGCAAGAAGCTGCCGCCGGGCTCGCCGTCAAACACGATGTCGGAGTATGCGTTGTCGTGAACGATGAGCAGGTCGTGCTCGCGGGCGAAAGTGATGATCTCCTCGTAGACCTCGGGCGTGCCCACCGAGCCGACCGGGTTGGCGGGCAGCGACACGATCATATACTTGGCACGATCGGCCACCTCGGGATCGATGCCCGCAACATAGGGCAGGTAATTGTGCTCGGCAACCAACGGATAGTACTCGAGCTTGGCATCGGCGATCTTGGCACCCGCCTCAAAGACCGGGTAACACGGATCGGGAACCAGAATGGTGTCACCCGGGTCGAGCAGCGCCAGGCCCAAGTGGCCCACGCCCTCCTGCGTGCCGTTACACGACTGCACCATAGACGGCGTAATGCCCGAAACGCCAAAGCGACGCTCATAGTAATCGCACACGGCTTGCTTGAGTTCGGGCAGGTCGCGCAGGGCATACTTCCACATCTCGGGATCTTGGGCTGCCTGCGTAAGTGCCTCGACCACGTGGTCGTACGGCTTAAAGTCGGGCGTGCCCACGCTCATGTTGTAAATGGTCTTGCCCTGAGCCTTCAGCGCGAGAAGCTTGTTGTTGAGCGAGGCGAAGACCTCCGCGCCAAAGCGGTCGAGACGCTGCGATGCCTGCATGGTGCCACCTTTCGATATAAAAAACGCGGCGCTCCGACAAGAGCGCCGCGCGATACGGGCCATCAGATTGCAAAAGTGTAACGCTTGCAACCCCCGTATTGGTTCAATTTAGCCAACCTTAGTCAACTGGATTGAGCGCGTCGATCTGCGCAAGCCACAGACGCGAGCTAGCGTCACTCGGCATACGCCAATCGCCGCGCGGGCTGAGCGTCACCGAGCCCACCTTGGGACCATCGGGCAGGCAGCTGCGCTTAAACTGCTGGGCAAAGAAGCGACGGTAGAACGTACGTAGCCACGTGTGGACGGTCTTAGCGTCGTAGACGCCCTCGAAGCTCTTGAGAGCCATGCGGTAGATCCTGCCCGGCTCAAAGCCAAAACGCAGCAGGTAGTAGAGGAAGTAGTCGTGCAGCTCGTACGGGCCCACCAAATCCTCGGTCTTCTGCGCAATCTCGCCGTCGCCCGTGGGCGGCAAAAGCTCGGGGGACACCGGCGTATCGAGGATATCGAGCAAGACCTCGGCAATGCGCCCACCAAAGACATCGGCGGCATAGCGCACCAGATGGCGCACAAGCGTCTTGGGCACGCTCGCGTTGACGGCGTACATGCTCATGTGGTCGCCGTTATAGGTGGCCCAGCCGAGCGCCAGCTCCGACAGGTCGCCGGTGCCGATGACAAAGCCGCCAGCCTGGTTGGCCAAGTCCATCAGAATCTGCGTGCGCTCGCGGGCCTGGCTGTTCTCGTAGGTCACGTCCTGCACGGCCGGATCGTGCTCGATATCCTTAAAATGCTGCTCCACGGCAGCATGGATCGAGACCTCGCGGAAGCTCACACCCAAGTCACGAGCGAGCGACTCGGCATTCGACTTGGTGCGATGCGTCGTGCCAAAGCCGGGCATGGACACGGCCGTGATACCGGTGCGCGGCAGCCCCAGCGCATCAAAGGCGCGCACGGTCACAAGCAGTGCCAACGTGGAGTCCAGGCCGCCCGAAAGACCGATGACGGCCGCCTTGGTACCCGTATGGGCAAGGCGGGTCTTGAGGCCGGCGGTCTGCAGGTCGAGGATGGTCTCGCAGCGCTCGGCCAGGTCGCCGTGGTCGGCCGGCACAAAGGGCGCGCGCGGGAAAACGCGGTCGATATCGCAGGCATCGCGCAAGACAGGTTCTTCGGCCAGCACGCCCTCAAACGAAAACTCAATGGTCGTGGCCTCCGGCGCATCGTCCGCGCGCGTCCACGTCGTCGAGCGACGGCGCTCGGCAACCAGGCGGTCAAGGTCAACATTGGCGACGGTCATATCGCAGGAAAGCAGTTTGGTGGCGGCGAGCTTAGAGCCGTTTTCGTAGACGAGGTTCTCGCCCGCAAAGACCATGTCGGTCGTGGACTCGCCCTCGCTCGCGTCCGCGTAGGCATAGGCGCAGTACAGGCGCGCGCTCTGGTTGGAAATGAGGCTGCGGCGGTAATCCGCCTTACCGATAATCTCGTCCGAAGCCGACGGATTGAGGATCACCGTCGCACCGGCAAGCGCCATCTCGGTCGAAGGGGGCGCCGGCACCCACAGGTCCTCGCAGACCTCAACGCCCAGCACCATATCCTCGGCACCTTCATCACAGCAGCGGTAGACAAGCCCCGAACCCAGCGGAACCGGACCCTGACCGGCAAACTCGACCCACACAGGATCTGCGGGCGCCGGAGCAAACCAGCGGCGCTCGTAGAACTCGCCATAGTTGGGCAGATACTTCTTGGCCGTAAGGCCCAAAAGCTCGCCCGCGCAGCACACGGCGGCGCAGTTGTAGATGTTTTCTGCCACCGCAACGGGCAAGCCAACGGTAAAGACAATCGGCAGCTCACGAGTCTCATCGAGGATATGCACCAGAGCAGCCTCGCAGGCATGCAGCAGCGTGCGGTTATGGAACAGATCGGCCGCGGTATAGCCGCACAAGTTGAGCTCGGGCAGCACCAGAGCACGGACGCCGCGCTCGACAGCCGCGCGAACAGCCGCTAACGCAACCTCGGCATTGCCCTCGACATCGGCCACGCGAATCTGCGGCGACGCCGCCGCCACACGCAAAAAGCCATCGTTCTTATTAGCCGAAACGCAGCATTGCCTTGTTGATCTGGACACTGGAGGCCCCTTCTACCCTGAGATTCAGTCTAACGGACGTTCACATATCTCTAACTAGCCAAAGCAACCTCCCAGTTTACTGAGAGGCCAACCTGTGCTAAGAGCATGTAGTTCAAAAATATCTTTAATTAAAAAAGGAGAAATCGATAATCGACTTCTCCTTTAAGCGAGGCGAGTAAATTCCGAAACTAATGGCAGAATTTATCCATGTAGTCCTCAAAGTCGAACACTTCTACCACGACGCCCTCTTCCTGAAACTCTTTCAGCTGCTCCAAGAGATCTTTGTTAATAACGTCCATGCAGAAACCTCCTCTATCTAATCAATTGTAGTATATCTGCTTTCATGCAATTATCAACCAACTTGTTTAATTGCTCCTCGCTTGCCGATAGTCCCTCTTTTTTCAAAATGTCGCGCACCTCGTTCTTAGTAATCGGCTTTTCAAACAACGAAAGCAAAGCGAACGAAAAATCATTAACCGCACACATTCTATGGGTGGCACAACTCAGCAGTACTCTTAACCCCTCTTTTGAGCGTCCGACTTCTTTCACAAACGAACTTTTAACCAATTGAAAACCATTATCGTGCATTACATAATCGGCATCGATATTTGTATTCAGCAATCCATAATGCAACAGTTCTTCTATCGCCCTTGTCAGCTCGAGATCGCCCTGATCAAGGATAAGAGAAATGCTACAATCGGCCTCCAATAAACGGGCCAACTTAAGGTATACCAACTGGGAAACAGCATAGACATGATGGTATTCAGAATTATAGAAGTAGGCAAATGGCTCAACGAGCACGACAGAGGTCTTGGAATCCAGCCAGATTCGATCAGCTGGATTTAGACTAGTCAGCCGTCGCTTTACTTTGGTCAAATGTCCCTTATACCTGACAGCGTGAATAGAATCTAGGATCCAGGTCACCTCTGAAATATGAAGCCGCTGGGGCAAGTCAATTGTGTCGCTACCATTTATGACTTCTTGCATATAAAAATCAATATGATGCTCATCAGATAAGGATTTTGCTTCATTTAAAGTTAAACCAGTGCCTGAAACATAATCCACTTCGAGGCGCAAATCCTCATATTGGGACTTCGGCATTACAGAGACACCATACTTATCGGGATGATTCCAAACATCCGACCCCATAACGAGACCAAAATTCGTAAATCCTCTCGTGGAATATGGAACACCACATACCTGTTTTGAATAATTCAAAACATTCTCTGTATAAGCTAAGGTGTTCAGAGCCTCTTCTTTAGTTTCGGTCGGAAAGCCAATCATAAAGAATAGATGAACAGGAATACCCGCATTGAGACAATCATGGATATTGCGATCAATCCAATCAACTCTCGTGTTCTTCTTCATTAGATCAAGAACTCTTTGGTTGTATGACTCGAGGCCAAACTGAATCTGCCTACATCCACTTTGGTATATCTTGTTGAAAACGTCTGTACTTAGGGTTGGAGAGAACCTCGTTTCTCCATGCCAGAAAAACGTTTTTCCCGATGCGTTTATTTCATCCGCGAGTTGCTCCATTCTTTTGCCTTCGAATGTTTCATCCACAAAAGAGAAAACTCTCGTGCCGTATTTTTCATTTAACCGACACATTATTTCAAATACTCTCGATATAGGCATCTTTCGGTAACAACCACCGGTAGCACCGGGAATGGTGCAGAAGGCGCAATGATTAAAACACTGCCTAGAGGAATAAACCGGCAATATTAACTCAGGCATGAAGTATTTAGAAAGGGCGAAGCCATCGAAATCGGGAACTGTATCGTTGATAAATGTTTGCTCAATCCGATGGTTTTTATATATCTTTCCACCTTTAGCATGGCAAAGGTTTGGAACACAGTCGAGATTGTCATCACCAGAGTCAAGAGCCTCAAGAAGACGTGCAAGCGGCTCTTCGCCGTCATACATCATTATCGAATCAATGTATTCAAAAAAGGGATGCCATTCTTTCATGCAGTCATCTGCTAAACGAGTAATGTAATTGCCGCCCAATGAGACGTGTTTAACAGATGGACATTCTTCTTTAATCAGTTTCACTAACGTAACTGCAGAAATCAATTGGAAACAGCCGCTCACCGAAATCCCAATAAACTCGATTTTTTCCCTCTGAATACGCTTAAGAAAGGCAATTTCATAGAAGGAAATAAACGGATTATGCAAGGTATCCGCAAGCGATTTCATTATTTCTGGTGTCGAATAATAATCATAGGGCAGATCTATGGAGTTGAACGTGTATTTAACTCCATATGAGACGTGATTTATGATATAGAGTGCATTTCTAAAATGTTTTCAGCATATTGTCTTTCTTTTAGATTAAAGTATCTCTTCGATCTGAAAATATCTTTTGCCTCGTCAACATTAAGTGCTGACTTTTGTATCAACTCGATTGTTAATTGAACATTCGAACTAAACGAATCCTTTGATTCCCGATACCTTTTACAGCACTCTTCGACATGTCTATAAGATAGGAGGTCATCGTAAAATTCCACGTTTAAGTCAACGATGTCAACTTTATATTGTTCAACCTCTTGAAGATATGACTTCAAAACAGGCAAGGCAAGATACGGCCCCACTGGACTCCATCCTGGGGGAAATACTAAAAGCGTTTTAGGCATATCAACGTCACATCTTTCGCAAATAATTCAATTGAAACACAACTACCATCATAATTGAAAATACACCAAGTCCTGTAACGAGAATTGAGAACATCGCGATGCTCGTGAACAGCGAAACAAGGAGTGTTGAAATAACAACAGCAACCGATTGCAAAGACT
Source organism: uncultured Collinsella sp. (assembly GCA_900552755.1). Taxonomy (GTDB): domain Bacteria; phylum Actinomycetota; class Coriobacteriia; order Coriobacteriales; family Coriobacteriaceae; genus Collinsella. The sequence continues at coordinate 4,049 of USAY01000028.1, read as the reverse complement.
CCCTAATTGAAAACAGGCTTATCGATTCAGATTCGTCTCTCGCCAAATCCTGCAGCGATGTTATGAGAAGCACATCTTGAATGGCGTTTCCGGCACCGACGATAAAAAGGAAAATAAACGATATCCCAGACGCATAGCGATAGCCAAACGCCAGATACGCACCGAGCGCAAGATACGTCACAAAACAATATGATTTAACGCAATCGGAACCACTAATTAAACGACCATATATTGTATTTCCGAACAACAGTCCGATTGTAAGACTACTCTGAAGGAATCCGTATTGTATCGATGACGAGTCAAATTGCAATTGCGCAATAGCTGGCAAAAGAGAATTCAGAGAGCCGAATGCCACACCACTAGAAATATCGATTAATAGGAAACCAATTGCCAAGTGCTTCGCGCTAAGATCACTAAATGCAGTCCTGTTTTTTTCATTTTTGCTTATCCCCTCTTTATCATTAACCTCGATAACCGACGGAACATCTCGCAGCAACCAGAACGACGCGGCAAAAGAAAGCGCGTCTAATGCAAGAACAGCCTCCGCCCCAAATTGAGCGACAACAAAACCGCCGGCAACTGGCCCCAGAACCATCATCAAATTCTGCAGAAACCCAAACGAATTATTAATTACGTCGCGATTGATACTATTCGTATTGGCTCTTAACAACGAGTAAAAGCAGGGCATTTCAACCGTTCGGCAAAGCGATACCGCGCACGTAATAGCAAACATACTCCATTTACTATCAACAAAAATATAGCAAACGAATAATCCCGCGCGAATTAAGTCTGCCAATCTCATGGCCTGCAGTGTCCCGATACCCATCTTCTGAGGCAGCTGCGCGAGCGCAACTGAAAACAGAGAGGGGGCAAATCTGCAGCAGACCATCAAAGCAGTTGCAGAAACATCGTGAGTTACCTCGTAAATCAGCATTGGCAAAGCAATATTCGCACACCAATTGCCTATTTCGCTTATCCCTCTAGCAATATATAGGACCCGAACCGGACGGCTAGCTCTCAATACCGTGAACATCACGATTAACCTCGTATTTCAGGCCTCGCTCATCCCTTAATAGGAATCCATAATCAACCAAGTACCGCCTCAACACGGCATAATCAGGATAGAGCTGTGACAGCACACGATTAACCTGAAGCTCCGTATAACTTGTATTTAATTCAAAGAAAGAGACGGCCCATAGCAGCATGATTCTTTTATAGCTTTCCTTTTTTGGAATTGAAACCAGCTCGCCATTCTTGAGAAATCGTTTTTTAAAGTCTATTAGCTCATCCATTCACATCCTCCATTTCATACGCATCTAATACTAAAAATGCATACGCTTTAGGTCATCGCATTCGGCTTCTATATTCGAACTAAACTCGAACTAATCTAAATGATTTGCTCAAACACTCTTCGAAAGCTCGTTTTTCACTCTGAGTAAAACGCCCTTCCCAGTCAGTCCACGAACAGGAAGGCAACTCACAGCGAGCGGAGTCGAAGCCCTCTGCCGTCGGTCGTTCAAAATGCACGACAACCTTTTCGATATCCCCATCTGTAATCAGGTCAGAATGAACGACCTCGGTACCGTCTTCGAATGTCATATACGGGTACATCACGTAAACCACCTCGCAATCGTAAATCCAGTTTAGCATCAAGCTATTGCACCAAAGACAGCAAGCCCCCTTGATGAGTTGATGGTATCTGTTAAATGTCACGTACGATTCACATCTGGTGGGTACCCTGATGGCTACACGAAACGAAGCAGATTTACACCGGGAGGACCCCGTATGACAACCAAGTACACCGACGCGCCGCGCACGCGCGTCATGACGCCAGCATCGCTCAACAACGGCGTGCACGAGAACCATTCCATCGGACAGACCATGGCCATCGCGCCCAAAAAGGGCCTGTTTGACGACATTTCCATTCCCCAGATCATCGCCGGCGCCGCAGCTGCCGCCACGAGCGTCGCACTTGCCTCCAAGATTGGTATCGCTGGTTCAGTAATTGGCGCCGCCGTGAGCTCGGTCATCACCGTTGTGTCATCGCAGGTCTACCGCCACTTTATCTCTGCCAGCGCCGAAGCCATCAAAGGTACGCACGCCGCCGTCGACTACCCCGCCGGCGCCTACGAGCCCGTTGAGTTTAATGCCGAGGAGCACCTGGGCGGCGCCGCGACTACGCAGGAGATGCGCCAGATTGCGGGGCGCGCGACCACGGCGCGCGTCGCTCCCGACAGCTTGCGCGCCAAGGCGGCGGCAGAGCGCAGCCAGACGCAAAAGAAGGTCATCGTCTTCTCGATCGCCATCGCCATCGTCGCGGTCATCGCCTGCGCCGGCGCCATCCTTATCACCACCGCCGGCGAGGGTCTGGGCGAGCGCCCCGAGCCAATTCTGTCGTCGCGCACGACGGAGAGTGACGCAAATGGCAACACCCATTCGCAAGACCAGCAGGCACAGACGGACGGCACGCAAGACAGTTCTACCTCTGCCGACTCGTCATCGAACACCCAAAATCAATCGCAGGGTGCCAATTCCTCTACGAACAGCAGCGGCACGCAATCCGGCACGACCGACTCAAGCCAAACGACTGACAGCTCGCAGCCGAGCACGGGCGACCAAACGAGCGACACCACATCGGGAACGGGATCTACCGACAACAGCAGCACTAACAGCTCGAGCGGAACCGCGTCCGGCACGGCATCTGACAGTTCAAGCCAAGGCACGACATCGGGCAACTAGGCGCTGCATCCCCAGATAGGCAACCTGTACAACGGGCGCGAATCGATAGCGGTTCGCGCCCGTTTGCCTTGGGTGCCGCCATGGCAAACGCTATGCGATGGTAAGATGCTTTACGTGTGTAAAGAGGAGATTTGCCATGAGCAAGACAATAGTTAGGCCCACGCTATCGCTGGGCAACCACATCTATCTGTATCGCCTGCTGCGCGATGCGATTGGATGCGGCAAGCAAACGTTTATGACGCAGGTCGAAGAGGCGCTCGCCGCGGGCGACATGACTGCTTATGACCTGGGCTTCGAGTCCACGCGCGAGCTGCTCGAGGAGCTCGACGACTGCATTAAGCTGACCGTCTTTAAGGGCGGCCGCCTGTATGCCACCGTCATCGCCAACGAGGCATGGGATGCCGCCCTTGCCAAGGGCGAGGACAAGCCCAAGGCCACCAAGGGCGCCAAGCAGTCCTACAAAAAGAAGAAGCGCGGCGAGAAGGACCTCAAGGCCGTGCGCCCCAAGCACGTTAAGCGTCCCGAGCCCGAGCCCGTGGCTGAAGCTGTGCCGGAGCCCGAGCCCGAGACAGAGATCGAAGTCGCTATTGAGGTAACGGCAGAAGCCGAAACCGAAATCGCCGCCACGACCGATCCCAAAGTCATATCCGAGCAGGAAGCCACTACGGAGCTCAACGAGGCTCCCAAGTCGACAACCGAAGAAGCCGCTAACCAACCCGAGACGTCTGCGTTCCAAAGCAGCGATGTCTTTGGCGACGAGGCCGAGGACGATCAGCCCGACGAGCCCGCCGATCAAGACGCTACCGAGGCGGCATCGGAGCCCGAGGCGCCGCAGCCTGCCATCTCGCTCACGGTCGTCTATGACCCCGAAAACGCCAACGCCGGCATCACCACCATGGCATCCACGCCCATCGAAGCAAAGCCGAGCGTCGAGAACGAGAACGCGACGCAGGTTGAGGTCGAAACCGCAGCTGCAGACGCGCCCGTCACCGTGAAGCCCGCAGATTCCGAGATCAAGCCGGAAGTAACGTCGGAGCCCGCACCCGTCGTCGAATCCGTGCCCGCCGCTGCTTGCGATCAAATTCCCGCATCCGCACCGGCTTCGGCACCCGCAGCGGCCCCAACCCCCGCACCCGTAGCGCCCGCCATCCCCGAGGACTTCCCCATCGATTTCGCAACCGAGGTCTTCTGCCCCGGCCCATTGCTACACCAGCTGTCGACCTATCTCCCCTACGGCGCCGATACCCTCGGTATTGTCGGCGAGTACTACTGGATCGCCCGCGAGCGCGGTACCATCGAGGCCGCGCGAA
>USAY01000027.1 GCA_900552755.1 uncultured Collinsella sp. | reverse complement strand
GAACTGTCCCTTTGTCACATGTGGCCGAAAAACTCGGCGTCTGCTGCTCGCCAGGAACGGAAGGTGGCGGGATCGACCTTTACGTGCGCTGCGGCGGGTACGTCGTACCATTTGACCGTGTAACCGGCGCCGTGAGAGCAAAAGACCGAATCGGGCGTGTTGGGCAGATCGGCCTCTGGCTCATAGGCGGCCGCCTCGATGACGCGATCGGCATCATGGCAAGCCGCATAGCCGGCGAATTCCAGGTACAGGTGCCCGCGACCGCTTGTGTAGGCGGCCACCTCCAGCGCGTAATCCTGCACCTCGGATGCCGGCACGCGACCCACAAGCTTCGCCCGGTCGCCTGCCATCGTCGGCGGCTCGTACTCGGCACCCATGCGCGTGGCGTCTGACAACGCCCTGCCCACGCACTCCCCCGGCACCTCGAGATCAAAGCGATACCACGGCTCCAACAGCACCGCCGCGCCGGCCTCACGCACCTGCATGAGCCCCTGGCGAATCGCGCGGTACGTGGCCTGACGAAAGTCGCCGCCCTCGGTGTGTTTGTCATGCGCGCGGCCACCCGTGAGCGTAATGCGCACATCGGTGATGGGCGAGCCGGTCAGCACGCCCAGGTGATCGCGCTCCATGGCGTTGGTGAGCGCCAAACGCTGCCAGTTAAGATCGAGCTCGTCGGTCGAGGTCACGGTGCCAAACTGCACGCCCGAGCCCGCCGACAACGGCTCCAGGCGCAGATGTACCTCGGCATAGTGGCGCAGCGGCTCAAAGTGGCCCACGCCCTCGACCGGCTGCGAAATGGTCTCCTTATAGAGGATGCCGCCGGGCTCAAACTCGACCGCAAGGCCAAAACGATCGGCCAGCACGCGCTGCACGACCTCGAGCTGCACCGCTCCCATGAGCTGCAGATGTATTTGTTCAAGATGCGTGTTCCAGCTTACGCCGAGCATGGGATCTTCGTCCGCCAACTCAGTCAGCGCTTTGAACACCGCGTGGACATCGTGTTCGCCCGGAAGCACCGTATAGGTGAGAACTGGCGCAATGACGGGCGCATCGCACGCGGGTTCCGCGCCCAAGGCGTCCCCTGGGCGAACGTGCGCAAGGCCCGTCACGGCACAAATACCGCCAGCAGCAACTTCTTGGGCAAGCTCATACTTCTCGCCGTTATAGATGCGTACCTGATCGACCTTCTGCTCCCATGCCTCGGCGCCGGAACGTCCGTCAATCATCTGTTTGGCATGCAGCGTGCCGCCGGTCACCTTAACCCAAGCCAAGCGCTCACCGCGATTCCCGCGGCTGACACGATAGACGCGCGCGGCAAACTCCGGAAGCCATGCCTGTTCACGCATCAGTGCGCATATGCCGTCCAGCAGCTCGTCCACGCCTTGGTCCTTGAGAGCCGAGCCGGCAAAGCAGGGAAAGAGCTTGCGCTCGGCAACCATGTGCGACAGCGTTGCGACAGAAAGCTCGCCCGCTTCAAAAAACTCCTCGAGCGCCGCCTCGTCCAACGCAGCAGCGTCCTCCTGAACGGCGCCGCCCGCCAGCAGTTCGTTGGCATCCAGGCAGCCTTCGGAAAGACGCTGCCCAAGCTGTGCCAGCAAAACATCGCGGCCGGGATTCTCCAAATCGATTTTGTTGATATAGATGAACGTCGGAATGTCATAGCGCGCAAGCAGGCGCCACAGGGTTTCGGTGTGCCCTTGCGCGCCGTCGTTGGCGCCCACAACCAAAATCGCGTAGTCCAGCGCGCGCAGCGTGCGCTCCGCCTCGGCAGAAAAATCGACGTGGCCGGGCGCATCCACGAGCATGACGTGGGTATCGCCATGGTCGAGCACGGCCTGCGACGAGAAGATCGTAATGCCGCGCTCGCGCTCAATCTCGTTCGTGTCCAGGTGCGAATCGCCATCGTCCACGCGGCCGCGCTTGCGAATGCGACCCGCGTTGAACAGCATGGCCTCGGCCAACGTGGTCTTGCCGGCATCGACATGCGCCAAGATTCCAACGACCGCTTGCTTCGACATGGCTCTCCTCTTATTGCAAGCCCATCGCACGCGGCAACGGGCATCCTCGTTCCACACTGGATGATACAATGTACGGGCCGGCGGGCGAAGCGGGCCCTATCCCCCGACCGAGCTCATCGTCCTGCGTTGCCGCGCGGCGATTTTCGTAGGTTCGCGCCTTGCGAAAGCCGGCACCTCCCCTTTTTGTCTGCCCGGGCTCATCTGGGGCGATAACAACGCGAGCCCCACAACAACGCGTTTTACCAAAAATGGCCCCGGGTGGGACCATTTTCGTTCGCGCGAATTATTGATATGAGGCGTCGCTCTTACGCCTCGCGCAGCCAATCAAACGCGACGCGCGGCGTACCGTCCGACACATATACGATACCGGCGCGCTTAAACCCGGCCTTGGCGATGGCTCCCTGCATGGGCAGGTTGTCCTGATGCGTGTCGATGCGCAGGTGATCGGCACGCTCCTTGGCAAAGGCAAACATCGCAGCCGCGATACCGTGCACGGTGCCATCGGACGCCACACGGTGCAGCACGGCGTACGGAGTGTCGCTGCGCCATTGACCATCCTCAATTACGTCATAGCACTCGTCCGGGCCCGGCAAAAAGGCAAACGTCGCCACCACGCGGCCATCGACTTCGCACACATAGCTGCCACCGGCGGCGATATCGGCAGCCAGTTGCTCGGCAGAAGGCGTGCCCTCGGGCCACTGTGTGGCGTTGCCATGCGCGCGCATAAAGGCGCGGGCCGCGTCATAGATAGCCATGACGGCGGGAATGTCGGTATCGAGGGTTTTTCTGATCATCACGCGGCGACCTCACGTTTATTGGTATCACTTTGATTGAGCAATGATACCAACGTTTGGAGAGGGGCGCGAAGCAGATGGGGAGCAAAAAGCGAGCCGCTTGGTCAAAAGCCAAAAGCGAGTTTTTAGGCGCTGCCACGGGCGGCGATATGAGTGACCTGTTTGCGCGCGAAGACGAGCGCCGCGACGCCCTGGACGCCGAGCGCGATGAGGCCTGGCGCTACAAGTCGTGCGAGCGCAAAAACCGTTACGACACGCGCGTCGAGGCCGAGGCTGTTATGGCCGACTGCGAAAACCGCGGGCGGCGTGGGCTGGCCTGCTACAAATGCGAATACTGCGGTGGCTGGCACCTGACATCGCACCCATGGAAATAGGCACCGCATCGGCACGGCACTGACGGAGCACCAGCTATCGCGCGCAAGCTACGGGCGCGGCGGCACCAAAACATCGTAACGAACGGCCTTGCCCGCAAGCTGATAGCTCGGCTTAACACCGGCAAGCAGCGGCCCCTTCACCGGCCGCTTGATAACGACCTTGCGCGGGTGCACCGCAAGCGCGGCTTCGACCAGCGTCTCCTCATCGGCGCACGGCTGTTCCAGATGATGCAAGAGTTGGAACTTCTTTTTAACTGCCGCGCTCTTGGTGCGCCCGGGAAACATGGGGTCCAGATACACCACGTCGGGAGCGGTGAGCTCGCCCTGCCCGATCAGCTCAGCTGTATGGCGAAGGCCGGCAATGCTGTCCTCGCCCGCATGTAAGCGCATGCGCGCCACGGCTGTCGCAAGCGCCGGATCATCTGCCGCGCGATCCAAGGCATCCTTGAGGAGCGCCGCGATCACGCAATCCTGTTCATACAGATCGACGGTAAAGCCCGCGGCCGCCAGCAGCAGCGAATCCTCACCAAAACCTGCCGTGGCATCAATCGCCCATGGGCGCTCGATGCCTTTTGCACGCGCAGCCTTTACCAACAGCTCTTGCTGCAGACGGCCCTGCTTGAGTCGTGGAAGCATGCGGCCAAAATCGGCGCGCAGTTCCATCGTGCCGTCGGTGAGCGTGAGACCCTCGGACTTACCGATCAGCTCAAGCCCCGCGGCCCGAGCAACAGAAAAGGGATCGACGACGCCCATGGGCACTCCTTAGCAAGCAAAGCGAATACGTGAGCGCCGTTTGTGTCGGCACCCAACCGTTCGCTATTGTCCCACATGCGACATGGCCCACAGCATCCCGATGCAAAGCACCGCCATCAATCCCGTGCACACGGCAGCGATCACAGAATCACCCATGCGCCTTCCCAACGACCGCGGCTCATGCACTTGCCCTGCTCCGTACATCATGGCTCCTCCTTGAGACCAGCTCTTACCATGGACCCATCATCGCAGCGCCGCGCATACGCTGCCATCGATTTGACTTACGCCCAGCTTTCCTTTTTGAAAGGTTGGGTTTGGCTGCGCGGGCTCAATGCGCTTTCAAACGCATGCATCGCCGCGTTGAACTACAATGTGCTTCACCATATGTGCAGTACATTGGGTGCGCCAAGTTGGCGTACTCGTATCGAAAGGACCAGCCATGAGCTTCACTCGCAAGACTCTCAAAATCCTTGCTCTCATCTACTTTGTTTTGGGCATCGCCAGCCTCGTCACCGCCGGCGTCGGTATCGCCACGGGCGGTCTCGATTCCACGTACGGTTCGTACGCCACGCTCGCAGCGGTCGTGCTTATCGCCAAGGGTCTCGTCGACCTTGCCGCAGGCGTCGCCGGTATCAAGGGCGCCAACAAGCCTTCGCAGGTGGACGGCGCGTTTAAGCTCGGTATTGTTGCCGCGGTCGCCACGCTTGCCCAAGCGGTGCTCACGCTTCCCGCGTTTGGCGGCGACGCCATCAATTTTGGCGCCTTTGTCATCGTGGTGTACGACCTGTTCTTTGTTCAGCAGGCGCACGCCGTTAAGGCCGAGAACAAGGATCGCCTGTAAGCGCTCGCTTCTCATAACCGCTGCAGCCAAGCAACTAAAAAGGGCCGATCGCGTAGCAACGCGGTCGGCCCTTTACGTTTGCCCAGATAAAACCTACCAAAATAAACCTGTCCCTTTTTGGCAGGTTGTTAGCCGTGGCGGTACTCGGCGATGATGAAGTCGATGTCGGTTTGAAGGGTGTCCAGGTTTGCCAGGCGCTCTTTGTCGGCAGGGCGCGTGCGGTAGTAGTACGGCGTCATCTGGAACACCGCCTCGATGTCGTCCTGGGTCTGAAGCGTAATATTCGCAGACACCCGCTGCGTTCCGACTAACTCGAGTTCAGTAGTCTTCGGCAGTTTCTCGTCATTGAGATATGGCGTGTCGTAGAGTACCTCCTTGAGCCCAAACAGATGACGGGCACCTGGCACGACGGTGTAGAGCGAGCCCTCGGGAGCCAGCACGCGGGCAAACTCACGCTCGTTAAAGGGAGCGAAGAGCTCGGTCACCATATCGAAGGCGCCATCAGCCACGGGGATGTCCTTCATGTTGGCCACGAAGTAGGTCGCATCGCCGCGCTTGGCGGCAAGGCGCACCATCTCTTTGCCCAAATCGAACCCGTAAGCGTCCACGCCCGGCACCGCGCCCATGGCGCTGGTGTAGTAGCCCTCGCCACAGCAAATATCGAGCAGCGTCATGGGGCCATTCGTAGACGCAGCGCGCCCAGACGCCTGCTTGCGCACCAGCTCGACCATCGCATCGCGCAACGGCGCATAGTAACCGCGGTTCAGAAAGTCACGACGACTGCGCGCCTGCGACTTGGGATCACCCATGGAGTCGCCGCTCTTGGACGAGCGCAGCAGATACAGATAGCCCTCGCGCGCACGGTCAAACCGGTGTCCGCCCGCGCATGCAGCACCGCGCTCGTTATCCACCAATGGCTCATGGCAAACGGGACACAACAACATGGCAACTCCTTAGCGCGAACAACACAACGCCCACCATTGTCGCACGCCTTCCCCACCTAGTCATTGGGGACGTTCTTGAATGACTAGTCGTTTAAGAACGTCCCCAATGACTAGTCGATTAGGAGTATCATCATCTGCGCAAATAAGCACGAAAGAGCATATTAGAGATTGAGAGCATATGGCTGACACCGTATCTAAGCACATTGACATGACCACCGGCTCGCTGTGGCGCAATATTCCCCTGTTCGCCTTCCCCGTGGCCGCCACGAGCATCTTGGAGCAGCTGTCGAACCTCATCGCCACGGTCATCATCGGTAACTTCTCGGGCGACCAGGGAACCCTCGCCATGGCGGCGGTCGGCTCCAATGTTCCGCTTACCAGTCTTATGCTCAACCTGTTTATTGGCATGTCGCTTGGCTCCAACGTGGTCATCGCCAACGCTATCGGCCGCAACGATCAGAACATGGTCAAACGCGCCGTCCATACCTCGATTTTAATGGCGCTCGTGGGCTTTGTCGTCATCGCCCTGGGCGAGATCTTTGCCGAGCCCATGCTCGCCGCGCTCAACGTTCCCGCCGAAACCATGCCGCTCGCTTCGCTCTACCTGCGCGTCTTTTTGCTGAGCATGCCCTCGATCTTGCTCTACAACTTTGAGGCCGCGATCTTCCGCTCCGTCGGCATCACCCGCATGCCGCTGCAGGCGCTTGCTGTGTCCACCGTCCTCAACATTGGCCTGGACCTCATCTTTGTCCCCGTACTCCACTGGGGCGTCACAGGCGTCGCCATCGCCACCGCCATCGCCTACACCGTCAGCGCCGCTACGCTCTTTATCCGCCTGCTCAAGACCGACTCCGTCGTCCGCGTCACCCCGCGCGACTTGGCTATCGACCCCGTCGCCCTCAAGCGCATCGTCAAGATCGGCCTGCCCGCCGGCATCCAAAGCGCCGTCTTTGCTGTCGCCAACATCATCATCCAGTCTGCCATCAACAGCCTGGGCACCGAGGTCATGGCGGCATCGAGCGCCGCCATGAGCCTGGAGTACGTGTGTTACAACCTGCTCAACAGCTTTAGCCAGGCTTGCACCACCTTTGTGGGACAAAACCACGGTGCCCGCAAGATCGACCGCTGCACCAAAACGCTCAAGGTCTGCCTGGTCGAAGGCGGTATCGTTGCACTCACCACGATCATCGTTATTGTCAGCCTGGGGCGCGAGATCCTGTCGCTGTTCAACAGCGATCCCAACATCGTCTCGATCGGCTATATCCGCGTGTGTTCGATCTTCCCGGCGTACGCCTTTAGCATGTTCTACGAAAACATGTCCGGCTACCTGCGCGGCTTTGGTATCTCGCTCATGCCCGCCCTCATCACCATGATTTGCGTCTGCGGCATTCGCTTCTACTGGGTGTTCTGCGTGTTCCCGCACTTCCGCACCTTTGCGAACATCATGATGGTTTACCCCATCAGCCTGGGCACCACGGCGTTCTTTATGGTCGTAGCGGTATTACTCTGCCACCCGGCACGCACCTATCGCGCCACCGAAGCCAAAGCGACAGCCCGCTAAACGCCGCACTCAACGCCACGCCAGTCATTAATTGACAATATGCGAGCTCATATAGTCGATAAAGCGCCTCGTGGCGACGGGCATGGTGTCCCAGCTGCGCCAGGCGGCCACCACATCGCGCGAGGGGGCATGCACGATGGGACGTACGCGAATATCGGCCCGCATGCCTTCGACGGTACGGCGATACAGCATACTCACACCTAGGCCCTCCTCCACCATCGCCATGATGGTGTAGTCGTCGGTCACCTCGCTCGTCACGTGCGGCGACAGCCCATGCGCCGCGAATGCATCGAGCACCAGGCTCTGTTCGCCCTCATCCAGCAGCACAAACGGCTCGGTCGCCAGATCGGCGAGCGTCACCTTTTCCTTTGCCGCCAGCGGATGCGCAGCCGGTAACAGTGCCACCAACTCATCGTGATAGACTACGCGTTTCTCGAGCCCAGCGGTAAATCCGCGCGCCGTAAAGCAAAAATCAACCACGCCATCGTGCACCCACTGGGCGTTGCGCGTGTAATCACCCTGCTTGAGGGTAAAGTGCACGCCCGGGTGCAGGGCCCCAAAATCGCGGATCACACGTGGCAACACGGTTCGACTCACGTTGGTAAACGTCGCGATACGAATATCGGTCGAGGAGAGCCCCAGCAGCTCCTGGCGCTTGCCCTCGAGCTCGGCCTCGGCGGTCACAATCTGGCGCAGGTACGGCAGATATTGTTTACCGTCGCGCGTAAGTGAGACACCCTGCTTGCCGCGCTCGATAAGCGTGGTGCCCAGCTCGCGCTCGAGCGCCTTGACGGCCTGGCTCACCGCACTTTGCGTATAGCCCAGCTCGTCCGCCGCGCCCTTAAGACTTCCGCAGTCGACCACCATACAAACGATCTGATACCGCGATGCCATTGTGCCTCCACATCAATGCAGCCGTAAAACGTTTTGCCAGGGCTTTTTCTACCTACATTAGCATTTCTTAATCATACTGAAGATACATTCGCTTTACTACATCCACATCTGGGAGCAGAATCCTTTTTACGAAACCGTTCTGTAACAAAAGGAGTCCCGTGGATCGCAAAAAAGCAATCGCGCTCTCATTTTCCGTTCCCGTAGCATGGGGCTTTTCGTACCCCCTCATGAAAATCGGCATGGACAGCATGAACGCCACGAGTATCGTCGCGCTACGCTGCATCATCGCCTTTGTGGCCTGTCTGCTGCTCTTCCACAAGCGTGTTTTCCGTATCAACCGCGACCTTATGGTCCGTGCCGCCATCATCGGCGCCATTATGGCAACCGAGCTCACCTGCATGTGCCTGGGCTCCAGCCTCACCTCCGCCTCCACCGCCGGCTTTTTGCAGAGCCTGACGGTCGTGATCGTGCCGTTTGCCAACGCCGCCCTGCTGCGTCGCGCCCCCGAGCGCAAAGTGCTCGTCGGCACCGCCATCGTCACCTGCGGCATGTTGCTGCTCTCGGGCGCCGACTTTACCAGCCTGAATCCCGGCGCAATCATCATGCTGCTCTCCGCTTTTGTCTATGCCGGCCATATCATTGTGGCGAAGCGCTTTGTCGAAGATGTCAATCCGTTAGCTCTGGGCGTTTGGCAGCTGGGCTTCGGCGGTTTATTCTCGGGTATCGCCGCATTCACCTTTGGCGGCTTCACGCTTCCCGGCACGCCGGGCGAGATTGTGGTCGTCGTCGCGCTCGCACTCATCTGCTCTGCCTATGGCTTTATCACCCAGACGCTCGTGCAGCCCCACGTGCCCGCCGAGACCACCGGCTTCGCCTTCTCGCTCGAGCCGGTCTGCTCCGCCGTCTTTTCGTTCTTCCTGGTCGGCGAGGTCCTGAGCCCCATCGCCTTCTTTGGCGCCGCCCTCATCCTCACCGGGGTCATGGTGGCAACCGTCGAGCTTCCGCGCCTCCGCGCACATGGACAAGCTCGCATGGCAGGAGCGCCCGAGCACGTCTCGTAGACCCCACTCTTCATACAGCCGCGGCATAAAGGCAACCGGTGCGCCTTTACAATAGATACCGACAGAGCATCTGACGTAAAGGAGCCCCATGGACGCCGCGACCCGCGACCGCAACATAGCAACTTGGTTGGGCGATGCGCCGCAGCCGGTACGTGACACTACGAACCAGCTGCTCGAGCGCATCGCCCTTTTGCGTGCCGAGCAGATCATCTACCCTGCACAAGACGACATCCTCAATGCCCTCGTCTACACGCCGGCCGACCAGGTCAAGGTCGTCATCTTGGGTCAAGACCCCTATCACGGGCCCAACCAGGCCATGGGACTGTCGTTCTCGGTCCCCGCGACGCAAACCAAGTTGCCGCCGAGCCTGCGCAACATCTATAAGGAACTCAAAGCCGATTTGGGTTGCCCCATTCCCGCCACGGGAGACCTAACACCATGGGCACAGCAGGGCGTCCTGCTTCTCAACACTACGCTCACCGTGCGCGAACACGCCGCGAACTCGCACGCCAAACTAGGCTGGAGCACGCTCACCGACTACGTTATCGAACGCTGCTGCCAGCTGCCCCAACCGGTAGTCTTTTTGGCATGGGGCCGCTTTGCCCAGCAGATGGTCGAAGGTAAGCTCGTCGCGACTGGCGCGGGCAAGGCAACCGGTAAGTTCTGCCTGGCCTCCACGCACCCCTCGCCGCTTTCGGCCAACCGTGCCACGGCAGAACTCCCCGCCTTTATGGGGTCGCGCCCCTTCTCGGCAGCCAATCGGCTACTCGAACAGCACGGCTCGACCCCCGTCAACTGGGCTTGCCTCGGCTAAAAATCGATACATCAAAAACGCGCCCGACGGCTTTCCATCGGGCGCGTTTCCTATTCGGGCCAAATAAATTGCGTACGGCCGGCCTCGCCGCCATCGATTAGCAGACTCTGCCCGGTCATAAACCGGTTGGTCACGCCCACAAAGTAGATCCACTCGGCGATCTCTTGGGCGGTGGCCCAGCGCTTAAGCGGCGTGAGCTCCATAATCTGGTTCCACAGGTGTTCGTCTTCCATCACGCAACGGTTGAGCGGCGTGATAACGCCGCCCGGGTCCACACTGTTGGCGATGGCCTGCGGTGCCAGGCGGTTTGCAAGGTTCTTGGTGTAGGCGATAACGCCGCCCTTGCTGGCGGCATAGGCGGGAAACTCCGATCCCGTATGTCCGCTCGCCGACCCCACATTGACCACGGATTTGATAGCCGGCGCCGGCTTGGCGGCAAGCCCCTCCCCCACAAAGGCGTAGCGCTCGGTCACATTGATGGTGCCACACAGGTTAGCGGCGATGTCGTCGGCCGAATCCTGCGTACCGGCAACGTTCACGATTACCTGGGGTTCAAGGTCGACCGGAAACGAGTCCGGCTCGCGGACATCAACGATCAGATGGCGGTAGCGCTCGTGTTCGATCGCCGCCGGCAGCAGATCAAAGCCCACGACCTCGTGGCCCTCGTCCAAAAAGCGCTGCACGCACGCGGCTCCGATACCGCCCGAAGCGCCCGTGATCAAAACCCGCATACTTGCTCCTTAGGCGGTTGCGTGGCGCTCGAGGTACTCGGAACCCACATTCTCGCGCTCCCAGCCGCGCACGACCTTGTAGCCCACGGGGCTCAGGAAGACCTCGCACAGCAGCTCGGCGACAGCGCCGGTCAGCGAGCACATAAGGACTTGCACCCAGGTCCAACCAAAGAACGTGTGGCTCACCACAATGGCAAAGACCAGGTTGTCGATAAACTGGCCAACACCTGTGGACACATAGGAGCGGAAGGCGAAGCTCGCAAAGTTATTCTTTTTGAGCATACGGCCGAGCGACTGGTTGAGCGTGGAGTTGACCACGGCAGAAACGAGCATTGCCAGCGAAGAGCCCAGCACCACGTACCAGGTGCCGCCGATGGTGGCGTTAAGGGCAGTGTTGACCTCGATCATACCCGTGTCGTAGTAAGCACCCCACATGCCGGGCGTGAGCGAGCAAGCCCAAAAGCACAGGCTCACGGCCAGGTTGACCAGCAGCGCGAGGATAGAGATTTTGATGGATGCCTTGGCGCCAAAGCGCTTGCAGATCATGTCCTGGCACAAAAACGAAACCCAGCTCACCACAAAGCCGCAATCGAGTGCCAGATACGGCAGGCTGATAAGCTCTTTGTTGGCCAGCAGGTTCATCATGATGACGCTCACGAAAAACAGCGAAACCGTTGCCGCGGGAATGCTCCGCAACAGGACCTTGTAGTCCTCCATGACCTTCTTGATCATTGTGTACTCCTTTGGTTTTAGGTTTAACGAGCAGGATATCGGACCCGAACTGCTCGGACGTCCCGGTCTTGAGACGACGTGGGTATGATAGCCGCTCGCGCGGCATAAGGCAAACAAACGGCGCGGCAGCCCCACAGGACCACCGCGCCAATGCGTTAAAAGGCTACGTTGCCAAACTCCGACAGGATCAGGTCGGGGTTGTGGTCGGTTGCCCAATCCACGTTCCACGGGCTCGTGAACAGCAGCAGCTTACCGCCGCGCATGTCCTCGACACGCAGCGTGTCGCGCGTGAGCGAAAGGCCCGGGATATCGATAGTGTCGGGGTCGTTCTGGATCCAGCGGATGTCCGTATAGGGCAGCGGCTGGCGACGAACCTCAACACGGTACTCAGCCTTGAGGCGGCGCTCGAGCACCTCAAACTGCAGCACGCCGACCACGCCGACCACCACTTCTTCCATGCCGCCGCCCACTTCGCGGAAGATCTGGATGGCACCCTCCTGGGCAAGCTCCTCCATACCCTTGACGAACTGCTTGCGCTTGAGCGTGTCGACCTGCGTAATGCGAGCGAACATCTCGGGGGCAAACGTCGGGATCTGCGGATACTGCACGTGGCGCTTGCCGGAGCACACGGTGTCGCCGATGCTAAAGATACCCGGGTCGAACAGGCCCACGATATCGCCCGCGTACGCCTCGTCCACGATGGCGCGGTCATCGGCCATCATCGACGTGCCCGTGGCAAGTTTAAGCTTGCGGTTGCCCTGCACGTGGAAGGCGTCCATGCCGCGCTCGAACTTACCCGAGCAAATGCGCACAAAGGCGATGCGGTCGCGGTGGTTCTTGTCCATGTTGGCCTGGATCTTAAACACAAAGCCGCTAAAGTCGTCGCGGCAGGGATCGACCGGTTCGCTGGTGAGCGTATCGGTATAGGCGCGCGGCGTCGGGGCCAGACGCAAGAACTCCTTGAGGAAGGGCTCCACGCCAAAGTTGGTGAGCGCCGAGCCAAAGAACGCCGGGCTCAGCTTGCCGCAGGCCACGGCATCCAAATCGAGCTCGTCGCCGGCACCATCGAGCAGCTCGATGTCGTCCATCAAGTTCTTATGGTTTTCCTCGCCGATGAGCTCATCCATGGAAGGATCGCCCAGCTCGGCCTCGACCTCGGCGACCTTCTTGGTGGCGTTGGCGTGGCCGTCGCCCTCAAAGGCAATGACGCGACGAGTCTGACGATCGAACACGCCGCGGAAGTTACGACCGCTGCCGATCGGCCAGTTCATGGGATACGTATTGATACCCAGGACATTCTCGATCTCTTCCATGAGCTCAAACGGGTCGCGAGCCTCGTGGTCGAGCTTGTTCACAAAGGTGAAGATGGGAATATGACGCAGCGTGCAGACCTTAAAGAGCTTTTTGGTCTGGGCCTCGACGCCCTTGGCGCCGTCGATGACCATGACCGCGGCGTCGGCGGCCATAAGGGTACGGTAGGTATCCTCCGAGAAGTCCTGGTGGCCGGGGGTATCGAGGATGTTGACGCAGGCGCCGTTGTAGGTGAACTGCAGCACCGAGGAGGTAACGGAAATACCGCGCTCCTTCTCGATGTCCATCCAGTCCGAGACGGCATGCTTGGCCGAGCTCTTGCCCTTGACCGAGCCGGCGGTCTGGATGCTGCCGGTATAGAGCAGCAGCTTCTCGGTAAGCGTGGTCTTACCGGCGTCCGGGTGGCTGATGATCGCGAATGTGCGGCGCGACGAGATTTCATCCGACAGGCTTGCCATGCGGATCCTTTCTTGCATTGAGTGCATTACGTCGTTGTAACCGCACTATTGTAGCCGCGAAATCTCGCTCTAGGGCGCCTATCAGGACAAATTCATCAGTTGGGGCCTAGGGTAGCAGTCGATGGCGGCACTCCGCAGCAGTTCGTCTCGATCTGTAACATCTAGACGGTTTTTGAACCTCTACCTGTTACAGATTTAGACAAACAGGTGGGGCCCGCCAGCAAAATCTCAATCTGTAACAGGTGGCCGTCCAAATCGGTTCCAGATGTTACAGATTGAGATGAATGAATGAATGAACGGGCGGACAATCCCTACTTACCTCTTGCGTAACTGTGCATAGTGTATATATACTGTGCTTACCGGTTATATACACGTGTAGCCCATCAGCTAAGGAGCCGCTGTGGACATCATCCTATCCAATTCGAGCGATAAGCCCATCTACGAGCAGATAACCTCGCAGGTCAAAGCTCAGATTTTATCGGGCACGCTCGCTGCGGGCGCCAAACTCCCCAGCATCCGTGCACTCGCGAGCGATCTTGGCGTGAGCGTCATCACCACCAAGCGCGCCTACGCCGACCTGGAGCAGCTCGGGTTTATCTGCACCGTGCAGGGCAAGGGCTGTTTTGTCGCCGAGGGCAACCAGGAGCTTTTGCGCGAAAACCAGCTCTGCCATATCGAAGAGCTACTTGCGAAAGCGGCGAGCCAAGCCGAAACCCTGGGCGTCACGCGCGACAAACTGCACGAGATGCTCGACCTGGTGGCCCCCGAAACCATGCAGTAGCCATCTGCAAGAAAGGCTATACCATGCAAAACTTGCTAGAACTCAAAGGCATCTCACGCACTGTAAGCGACCGCTTTTCGCTGCGCGACGTCACGCTTGCCGTGGAGCCCGGCCAGATCGTCGGCTTTGTTGGTGCCAATGGTGCCGGCAAAACAACGACGATTCGCGCCGCGCTCGGGCTTATCAAGCTCGATGCCGGCGAGGTGCACCTGTTTGGGCAGCGCTGTGGCGCCGACGCGCCCGATGAGACACAGCGCTGCCTGCGCTCCCGCGTCGGTCTCGTCCTGGACACATGCCCCTTCCCTTCAACGCTCAAGGCGGGCCAGATCGAGGCACTCGTAGGCCCGGCGTACCCCACCTGGAGCCACGACACCTTCGCCAGCCTCATCGACCGATTTGGCTTGGATCCCAAGGCAAAGGTCAAGGACCTCTCCCGCGGCATGGGCATGAAGCTGCAGCTTGCCTGCGCGCTCAGCCACCAGGCCAAGCTGCTCGTTTTGGACGAAGCCACCGCGGGCCTCGATCCCATGGCACGCGAGGAGCTGCTCGATGAGCTGCTCGCCTTTGTTTCCGACGGCCTGCACAGCGTGCTGCTCTCGAGCCATATTACGTCCGACCTCGATCGCGCCGCCGACCGCGTCATCTGCATCGATAACGGCTCGATTATTTTTGACCTGCCGCGCGAGGACATTACTGACCGCGCCGGCATCGCCCACTGTACCCAAGCACAGGCCGCCGAGCTTATGGCTTGCGTCGAAGGCGCCCGTGCCGTCCACCACGCCTATAGCGTGGACGTGCTCGTGCCCAACCGTCGCGAAACGCTCGAAGCCTTTCCCGAGATTCCCTGCGATTGGGCAACCATTGATGACTATCTGCGCCTCATGCTGAAAGGGGCTTCGAAATGAAACGCGCCTTTATGTCCGAGCTCGCCATCGTTCGCACGCTCACCCCGAGCATCGCGGGCGTCGGCCTGTTCATCTTCGTCGTGCTAACCCTTGCCAACGCGTCGGATGGCGATTCCGGCATGAGCGCCGGCGCCTGCGCGGTCAGCGCCATGTCGCCCATCATGGTCATGAACTCGCTGGCCGGCTTCGACAATCAAAACGGATGGGAGCGCTATCGGGCAACGCTGCCTCTCACGCGCAAAGACATTATTTGCGCACGCTACCTGTGCATCGTTGTCTTCTCGGCCATCATGGCCTGCGCCGCCGTGCTTTTGAACATCATCGCCCTTCCGTTCTTCAACAGCGCGGGCGTGGCCTCGACAGGACAAACCATCTTTGAGATCGCAATTGCCTCGGCAGCATCGATGCTCATCTCCCTCATGATGGTGTTCTTGGCACAGCCGCTGTTCTTCCGATTTGGACACATGGAGGCACTGCGCCTATCCGTTGGCCTGTTTGCCCTACTCGGATGCCTTACCATGGCAGCGCTGAGCTCCTCCAACCCCATCAGCAACTGGCTTATGTCGATTGCCGGGGCGAATCCCGATCCTGCCGTCCTTGGCTGTCTGTGTGCAGGAATTGCCGTACTGGCGCTCGCACTATGTGTAATCAGCTGCGCTGTCAGCACCAAGGTTTATCGAGCACGCGATCTGTAATCGACGGCTAAAAAAGCTTAGGTGGTACCCCGCTTTTTTTTCAATGTAACGAGGCGGCATAGCGTCACCACCGCCCTTCACAGCAGGCCGTCTAGTTCTTGGCAACCAAAAAGACACCGTCAGCATATCGAAGGTGAATACTTTTCCGAGAAGTGAACGAGTAAAAACAGTGCCCTGTAGCATCGACATTTTTAAGGACTCAATTCCTGCGGTTTTTGTCTAAGAATCCTGCAGTTTTGTTCGTAAAAAGTGTGTATGTTCCAGGGGTCCAGATTTACTCGTTCACTTCGCGGAAAACCATTCACCTTCGATTCGAGCCTTAACCAAATGCCCTCTCGAACTATGGCCCCTGTCTCACCACAGCGATATCAAAGCTTCATGGCGGGACGGTATCATCGGACGAGCGCCGTAAATCTGGCGCGGTCGTTCTTTGGGGAGGCATTTCACCCGTGTCGTGGGTCGCAACAGCATTTGTGTCGGCTTTCTTTGCCGGCGTCACATCTGTCCTGGCCAAATGCGGCATCAAGCAGACCGACTCCGATGTCGCGACGGCCATTCGCACCTGCGTGGTGCTCGTTTTCGCCTGGGCAATGGCGGGCATTTCTGGATCCATTGGAACCATTGGCAGCATCGAACCCAGATCCTGGCTCTTTCTCGTCCTCTCGGGACTCGCTACCGGCGCTTCGTGGATCTGTTACTTTAAGGCGTTGAGCATCGGAGACGTCAATAAGGTCGTACCGGTCGACAAGATGAGCACCGTGCTCGCCGCGCTGATCGCCATCGTGCTTTTTGGCGAGACGAGCAACCTTGCGGTTAAGCTCGTGGGAACCGCCGTCATTACCCTCGGCACGTTTTTAATGACCGAGAAGCAGCAATCCGCCGGACCCGAGCAGCAGCAAGACCGGACCTGGCTCGCTTACGCCCTCGGCGCCGCCATGTTCGCAGCACTCACCTCCGTCCTCGCTAAGATCAGCATCGAAGGCGTCGAGTCAAACCTGGCCACGGCAATCCGCACCTGCGTGGTACTGGTTATGGCATGGGCAATCGTGGCAGCTAAAGGCAAGATGGGCCAAGCCGTGCACGTAGACCGCTACGAACTCGTATTTCTCGCGGCATCGGGCATCGCGACCGGAGCATCGTGGCTGCTCTATTACTATGCCATCGCCGCAGGCCAGGTGAGCGTCGTGGTGCAGATCGACAAACTATCGATTGTCGTATCGGTACTATTTGCGCGCTTGGCATTCAACGAAAAGGTCTCGCGGCGCAGCGCCATCGGTCTCGCCCTCATCGTACTGGGCACTGCGGCGCTCGCGGTTTGGAAATAGCGCCGATTCCGAGCGAGATCTAGGCGCTCGCAAATCCATGACACAGCGCCACACCGGGCCTAGGGTGCTTGTATCGACCGTGCGCCACCGTGCTACTTGCGCAGCGACTTGGGCAGCGGAATGCCGGCGGCGATGACGGCGGCGATGATCATACAGATGATGCCTTTGAGCGGGAAGCACATGAGCAACAAGCCCACGACCATAACGGGTTGGCGCATGACCGCACCCATCGTCGATGCCGTGCAGACGGCGACGCAAAAGACCGGATCGGCGCCGATAAGGATGGCAAGGCCGTAGCCCAGGCTTACGCCCGAGAAGATAACCGGGAAGAAGTGACCGCCGCGCCAACCAAGGTTGATGAGGGCGGGGGTCAGCATGGCCTTGACCAGACCGGTCGCGATAAGCACGCCGGTGGGAATGGTCAAGTAGGTTTCCATGAGCACGTCGGCCTGGGTCTCGCCGGCAAACATGGTGTAGGGCAGGACCGTGCCGCAAATGGCGAGCGCCAGACCGGCTAGCATGGCCTTAACGACAGGACGCTCCCCTATTGCATGGGCAAGCGCTTCGCTCGCGTGCTCAGAGACAAAGTACAGCCAGCCGCAGATTGTTCCGATCAACGACAGAGGGACGAGCCAGGTAAGCTCTAGGTTGCCCACCTCGGCGGACTCGAACCTGGGCATGCCCATGCCGCCGCCCACAAGCTGGCCAAGCAGCAGGTAGGTACCCAGACCGCCGGCAATCGCAATACCGTAGACCACCGTCTTTTGCGCCTTGGGCAGCTTGATCGTGATCTCGCCGGACGCGGAGCCCTCGTCGCCGTCGGCACTACCGGCAAGCGGCGCCACAAAGCCAAAGACGGGCGCGGTAAAGAGCGCCGTCAGGGCAGCCTGGGTACCCAGCAGCGTGAGCTCCCTAAACTCGGCGCCAAAGCGACGCATGCGGTCGCCGACCCAGCTGCACAGACCAGCGATAACGCCGGTCAGGCCGGCCTCCGGTCCAATGCTTCCGCCAAACAGCAGCGGCAGCAATGCCGCGAGCGAAAGCTTGCCCAGGTTGTCGTACGGGTAGCGCCCGTCTTGCTTAACCTTAGCCATCACCTGGTTGAGGTCATCGGTCTTGGTGCCTGTCATCTTTTCGTACAGACCGATTAACAGGCCGCCCAGCAGACAGACAAAAAACGGGTACGGCAAAAAGCCAAACGGGCCGCTGGCAAGCTCGGGCGAAGCGACGCCCAGCGCGTGCGGAATCTCGGTCCATAGATAGTCGATACCGTGCTCCATCGCAAAAAAGAACAGCCAGACCGCGGCACCTGCGAACGCACCGGTCACGGCAACGCTAAGTAAAAACAGCGCGCGGTTTTTGGGTTTGGCAAGGTTATCCATCGGGTCCTCCCGCGGTCAAAGTCGACATAGTTACGTTTTATTGTAGAGCGAGCGTTGCCCGAACGAGCCAACCGTCTGCGCCGCGAACGGCACCATTGGGAGCTATAGTGGGGCAAGCTCAAGACTTATCCGTTGATAATCGAGGCAATCTCGCGCAAATCGTCGGCAAAGTAGATGCC
>USAY01000026.1 GCA_900552755.1 uncultured Collinsella sp. | reverse complement strand
GAGGTCGCCTTTGGCGAGGACATCCTCACGTTTACCATCGAGGGCAACGCGTTTTTACATTCGATGGTGCGAACCATTGTGGGCACCCTCGTCGAGATCGGCATGCATCGCCGCGATCCCGAGTGGATGCGCGAGGTAATTGATGCCTGCGATCGCTCCGTTGCTGGTCCTACGGCGCCTGCATGCGGTCTTACCTTTATGGGCGTGGACTACGACCCAACTGAGCTTGTGGTGCTCGATTAGGGAAGTGACTGCCTGACGGCAATCTTTGTGTGCGGTGCCTGTGGGCGGGGCGTGTGCAACATCTGTTCTTGACGTGCATCGCGACGGGCGACCGCCCGCATTAATTGACGGGGTGTACCATGAACGGCAGTTTGTTACTAGCTGTCGAGAGGACGGAAAACTTGGTTCGACGTGGTTCGCATCCGCGACTTTCGGTGATCCTGATTGTTGAGGGTTCGCCCAGCTATGCGATGCGCGCTCTCGAGAGTGTCCAGAACCAAGACCTCTACGATTTGCAAATTGTCGTCGTTTGCCGCGGTGTGGTAGCTGGTGTGCACCATTCGCTCGAAGTTGCTGCCGGCAGAGACATTCATATTGATTTGATTGATGCTGAGGACCCAGCGCCTGGCGCCTGCCTGCGTGCCGGCTTTGCGGCTTCGCGCGGCTCCCAGATCATTGCGATGAATGCCAATGAGTGGTTTGCGCCGCAGTCCCTTTCGCAGATGGTCGAAAGCTCCTGCGACGATTCGGCTGACATCGTGTTTCCCTCTGTTTCGCTCGATCGCTACGATGTTCACCGCGAGCGTCATTCCCGAGTTTTGGACGCGACATCTGTTTCTGGCGACGAGGACCAGGCGGCTTGCCTGACACAATTGGTTTCCAGTGGTTTAATCCGACAGGCCTCTGGTGTGCTGTATGATCGCACCCTCTTTGAGGCGTGCCTTGCGCATGGCGATGCATTTCGCACGGTGTCTTTTTTGACGTTCGCGCTTTCGCAGGCAAAGCGCGTTTCGGGATGTGGTCGTGCCCGTTTTCACGCAGTGGCGCCTTCGATTAGGGAGACGTTTGACCCCACGATGTTTGCCAGGCTTTCTGATGATATCGGGGCGCTCGACAGGCTTGTCGACTCGCTTGCCGTCGCGGGCGGTAGCGATCAGTTGAAACTGGTCTGCCAGCGGTATTACTACGCCGGTCTGGTCGCCTGCATCGAAAATTTGTGTCTGAGCCCCCATGGGGTGTCTTCAATAGAGCGTTCTGCCCGTTTGCATGATATGCTCGAAGCACAGCGTACCCGTCAGATGGTTGCGGCCCTTAAGGGCAATCATCGTGGCCTAGGGCTGTTCTATGGTTCGATAGCCAGCGCCAAGCCCACGCGGTGTGCGTTGTATACGCATCTGGCGGCCTTTTTCAACCGTTCGGGCGCCAGGACTGTCTAGTAGCGTGATTTTCGAAATAAATTGCATGGAATTGTTTCGAAATGCGTTCTTATACACAAAAGCCTTCAAATAGCGTTAAACTATTCAGTCACTGATTGATTGTCTCCGCCATCTTTTGGAGAGAGGGTTTGTATGGCTAAAAAACGCAATGGGCGCCAGGATGCCATTAGAGATATTGTGCGCAATAAGGACGTCCGCACGCAGCGCGTGCTGGTCGATGAGCTCCGCGCTATGGGCTTTGATTGCACGCAGGCGACTGTCTCTCGCGATATTGCCGATATGGGGCTGCGTAAGCTCCCCGAGGGTATCTATGTTCTGGCAGAGGACCTGCACCTGCAGCGTATGGTTTCCGAGCTCGTAACGGGCGTTCTGCGCACCGATAATCTGGTTATGATCAAGGCTCAGCCTGGTACGGCTTCCGGCATCGCCGCCGCCGTTGATGCGGCAGAGTTGCCCGATGTGCTTGGCTCGCTTGCCGGCAACGATACGATTTTGGTTATTGCCCAGACGGCCGAGGACGGCGAGCGTCTCGAGGCGCTGATCAATAAGCTGAGCAATTCTCGCAAGTAGGCGTGCGGGTCGTGCGCTCGGCACTGTGTGCGTGACATGGTGGCTTGTAAGGGGGTATCGACGTTGGTCGGTACCCCCTATATTGTTTGCCGGTATAAAGGCCGTCCACCAGGTCGCTTTAAACTAAAAGGCCCCCGAGCACTTTAATAAGCTGCTCGGGGGCCTTGTTGCTAATGGCCGGATGAATTTCTAGCCAACCGTATCGTCAGGCGTGGGCGAGGGGTCGGGAGTGGGTGTAGGCGTAGGCGTAGGCGTAGGCGTGCCGACATCGCCGCCGGTCGAACCACCAGTGGAGCCGCCCGTCGAGCCACCGGTCGTACCGGTGCCGCCGGTGGTGTCGCCGCCCGTGGTCTCGGTGGTCGTGGTCGTCGTGGTAGTCGTTGTGGTGGTTTCCTCTTCGTCCTCGTTCTCGTCCTTGTCGTCGTTCTCCGTCTTCTTGGTGTTGTTGGTGCCGTAGAACTTCCAGACGCTGTTGTTCTTGTAGGTGGGCGCCGTTCCGGTCGCAAACTCCTCGCGCTCGGTACCGGTCAGAACGGTGTTCATAAACCGCTTAAAGACAGGCAGGTTGGTGCTGTCGCCCAGCAGGTCTGTGCCGTATTTTTGGATGGGAATCTCGCCCGCGGAATAGCCGGTCCACAGGGCGCACGCCAGCTGCGGGGTATAGCCGCAGAACCACAGGTTGGTGGTGTTGTCGGTGGTGCCCGTCTTGCCGGCATAGGGCTGGTTGACGCTCAGGGCGCCGGCAGCACCCGTACCGCCGCCCTTCATGACGCCGGACAGAACATCGGTGACCGCGGCGGCCTCGCCCTCGGTAAGTACCTGTGAGGGATTGTCGGTGTGCTGGTACAGCACCGAACCGGTACGAGAGTCAATCTCGGTGATGGCGATCGGCTGGCGATAGTAGCCGCCGTTGGCAAACGTCGCGTAGGCGGCGGCCATCTCGAGCGGCGAGATCGAGCCGGTGCCGAGGGTCATGACGGGAACGTCCTCGATGTTGTCCTTGGCGGGATCGATGCCGAGCTTTTTGACGAGCGAGATGATCTTGCTGTTGCCGACGGCTTCCGCCACCTGGATGTAGCCGGTGTTGGAGGAGTATGCCGTCGCCTGCTTAAGCGTGATGTTGCCATAGCTATGGTTGGCGTAGTTTTGGACCTCGGTCGTGGTGCCCTTGGCCTTGAGCGGCGAGTTGCAGTTGAGGGTGACGTTGGGGTTCATGCCGTTTTGGATGGCAGTTGCCAGCGTAAAGGCCTTAAAGGTGGAGCCGACGGGACGCTTGGCCGTGGCATGGTTTACGTGGTTCTCGTCGGCGTTGTAATCGTAGCCGCCCACCATGCACTTGATGTAGCCGGTCTTGGGGTCGACGACGACCATGCCCATGTCCAGGCCGTCGAGCGAGAGCGTGTCGAGCTGCTCGCGAACGGCATTCTCTGCCACCTGCTGCATCGTGGGGTCGATGGTGGTCTTGACGGTCAGGCCGCCCTTAAAGAGCACGTCGGTCGAGAACTCCTGCTCCAGCAGCTGCTTAACATAGGCGACAAAGTAGGGCTGCGAGTATACGTCAACGCCGCTGCCCGAGATTTCGGTCACGTTGAGGGTGATGGGCTCGGCCTGTGCGGCATCGTGCTCCTCCTGCGTAATGTGGCCCAGGCGCAGCATGTTGTCGAGGACCTTGTTGCGACGGGACAGCGCCAGGTCGGGGTTGACCGTGGGGTCGTACTGCGAGGGCGAGTTGGGAAGGCCGATCAACAGCGCGGCCTCGCTCAGGGTGAGGTCTGCGGCGCTCTTGGACAGGTAGGTCTCGGCGGCGGCCTCAATACCGTAGGCGCCGTGACCGTAATAGATGGTGTTGAGGTACATCATGAGGATCTCGTCTTTGGAGTACATGTCCTCCATCTTTACGGCGATGTAGGCCTCGCGCACCTTACGCTCGATGGTCGAGTCGAACTGCTCCTCCTGCAGGATGGTGTTGCGCACCAGCTGCTGGGTGATAGTCGAGGCGCCTTCGTGCCCGCCGCCGAGGGTTGCCACCGCAGCACGCGCGATACCCCACAGGTCGATACCGCCGTGCTCGTAGAAGCGCTCGTCCTCGACGTCAACGGTGCCCTGTAGCACGTAGGGGGAGACCTTGTCCTTGGTGATGGACTTGCGGTTTTGCGTGTAGAAGCTCGCGATCTTGTTGCCGTTGCAGTCGACGATCTCGGTGGGCTCGCTCACCAGATACGCGTTGGCGTCGGTGTAGTCGGGCAGATCGGACAGCCAGCGGTTGACGTTGCCGACCATGCCGATGCCAAATGCCACGCCCGCAATCAGCAAAAAGCCCAAAAACGAGAGCAGGATTATGGGCAGGGCATGCGTCTTTGAACGGCTGCGTCCCTGTCGTTGGCGAGGACCCATATATTGACCTCCAGGTATGTCGTGCCGGACGGCGGATGTGCCGTCGGGGCAGGATGGACACAAGTTATTACACGATAAACCAAACGGGGCGCGCGAGGCCTCGTGTATGCTGGAAGACGGCATTTTTCAGAGTGAATGCATACCTTGGTAAGGAGTTTGCCGATGGCGATTCGGGCGATGGGGCCGAGCGGACAACACAAGACTGGATTGGATGCTGCCGGTGCGGCGCTGCCCGAGCTGCTGGCGCCGGCGGGCGGGCTCGACCAGATGTTTGCGGCCATCGCCGCGGGCGCCGATGCCATCTATGCGGGGTTGGGCGGCTTTAACGCCCGTGTGAGTGCGCACGGTTTTACCGACGACGAGTTTGCGCGCGGCTGCGCCGTGGCGCATGCCCATGGCGTGCGTGTGTACGTGACGCTCAACGTGTTCGTGTTTGACGATGAGTTGTCCGACGCGGTGGCGTTGGGAGCTCATGCACTGGAGCTGGGCGCCGATGCTCTGATTGTCGCCGATGCCGGGCTGGCCTGCGCGCTGCGCGCGGCGATTCCCGGGGTCGAGATTCACCTGTCCACGCAGGCGGGCGTTCATAGCGAAGGCGCCGTGCGACTTGCCGCCGATGAGCTGGGGGTCGAGCGCGTGACGACGGCACGCGAGCTGACGGTCGACGAGATTGCGGCGCTATGTGCCACGGGCGTGCCCATCGAGGTATTCTGCCACGGTGCGATTTGCATCGGCTATTCGGGGGCGTGCGAGTTCTCGGCCCTGCGGCGTGGGCGCTCGGCGATGCGCGGCGACTGCACGCAGCCGTGCCGTCTGGCGTACGACCTAGTGGACGAGGCGGGGCAGAGTGTTGTTGCTGTCGAGGGAGATCGCCTGCTGTGCCCGCGCGACTATCTGGGTATTGCGCATCTGCCCGAGCTTGTAGATGCCGGCGTGGCGTCGCTCAAGATCGAGGGGCGCATGAAGAACCCCGATTACGTATTCAACGTGGTGCGGGTGTGGCGCCGGGCACTCGATATGCTGTGCGACGGCGCGTGGGACCCCGGTGCCGTGGAAGAGCTTGAGCGCAAGTTGGGAAGGTCGTTTAACCGTGGGTTTACCGATGCGTACCTGCGAGGGCGTTCGGGTGCCGAGCTGATGAGCTTTGAGCGCGCAATTAACCAGGGCGTGCGCGTGGGGCGCTTGGTCGCTGTGGGCCACGAAGAGGTGACCGTTGAGCTCGACGCCGCCGTGGCGGCGGGTGACACGCTCGAGATTCGGTTCTATCCGGGTGTCGACGCGCGTCCCGATGTGCCCAAGCGCTGGCCGCAGGTGCCCTGTCCGGTGGATGCCGCAGCGGGGAAGCGCGTCGTCGTGCATTGCAAGCGTAAGGTGGACGCGGGCTGCGAGGTTTACCTGATTCGCAGCGCCGGCGTGTTGGATCAGACGGCGGCGGTGTTGGAGCGCATGCGGGCCGAGGCGGATGCGATTGCGCCCGTTGCGCGTGCCGTTGAGGTGCTGCCCTTTGAGGACGTTGCGGTGGATGGCGGTGCGTCGACGGAGTTGGTGGAGTGCGCGGTTCCCACTCGCATGGTTTTTGCTTGGCAGCTGATGGATGCCGACCCGCGCGGAGAACTCGATTTGTCCGACGCCGTTGTGGTGCTTGACGAGGTGTGCCGCACGGGTGACGCTGACCGGACCCGCTCACTGATGCAGCGTGCCGGGCGCGTCGTCTGCCGCAACCTGGGACAGGTGGTGATCGCTCGCGAGCTGGGCGTGACGTTTGACGTGGCGGCGCCGGTGTTCTGCGCGAATCGGGCCACGCTTGCCTGGCTGCGCGAACTCGGTGCGGGGCGGGTGTACTTGCCGGCCGAGTTGCTCGGCAATGATGCGGAGCGTATTGCCGAACTAGCTGCTGAACCCGGCGTCTTGGGTCCGGTCGACGCCGACCGTCCCGAGCTTATGGTGTGTGAGCACTGCCTGCTGACCGCCGAGGGCGTCTGCGCCACCGATGCGACGGGACAGGTCCGTTGCCGCGACTGCTTGCGTCGTCGGCAGGTACGCTATCTGGTCGAGCGTGACGGTACACGTCTGCCAGTTGCCATTGACGCATGCGGCAGGACGAGGATTTTCCTGTCGTAGGTGCCGCGTCGCGCCAGTTTGTTATCATATGAGAGTTTATGGACTTCCAGCACCGCCGTTTTCGGCGAGGGTGCTATAGCAAAAGGAGGATACCCAATGCTGTCTGTTGACGAGCAAATGCGTATCATCACCTCGGGCGCCGCGCAGATCGTTCCCGAGGCCGACCTTCGCAAGAAGCTTGAGAAGGGCGAGCCCCTCAACATCAAGCTTGGCGTCGACCCCACCAGCCCCGACCTGCACCTGGGCCACGCCGTGCCCCTGCGCAAGATGCGTCAGTTCCAGGACCTGGGCCACAACGTCACCCTCATCATCGGCAACGGCACCGCGCTGATCGGCGACCCTTCGGGCAAGAATTCCACCCGTCCGCAGCTTTCGCAGGAGCAGATCGAGGCCAATGCCGAGACCTATGTGAGCCAGGCCATGAAGATCCTGGATCCCGAGAAGACCACCATCGTGCACAACGGCGACTGGATCTTGTCGATGGATCTGGCCGGTCTGCTGCAGGTGTGCTCCAAGTTCACCGTCGCCCGCATTCTTGAGCGCGATGACTTTACCAAGCGCTACCAGTCTCAGACGCCGATCGCCCTGCATGAGTTCCTGTATCCCGTGATGCAGGCCTTCGACTCCGTTCAGATCAAGGCCGACGTGGAGATGGGCGGCACCGACCAGCTCTTCAACCTGCTCGCCGGCCGCGAGCTCATGGAGAAGATGGGCATGGAGCCGCAGATCGCGCTCACCATGCCGCTGCTCGAGGGCACCGATGGCGTGCGCAAGATGTCCAAGTCCTATGGCAACTACATCGGCCTGACCGATGCCCCCAAGGATATGTTCGGCAAGACCATGTCCATCCCCGATGAGATGATCGGCAAGTACTATCGTCTGGCCAGCTCGCTCACCCCGGCCGAGGTCGACAAGATCGACGCTGCTCTGGCCGACGGCTCTGCCGATCCCTATGAGCTCAAGCGCGCTCTGGGTCGCGACCTGTGCGACACCTACCACGGCGCCGGCGCCGGCGACGAGGCTCAGGCCGAGTTCGACCGCGTGTTCAAGGAGGGCCAGCTCGCCGACTTCCCCGAGAAGCACGTTGAGCTGACCGTCAACGACGAGGGCCAGATCTACCTCGCCGGCCTGCTCAAGGACTTGGGTCTTTCGGCGAGCGCCGGCCAGGCCCGTCGCGATATCGACGGCGGCGGCGTCAAGATCAACGGCAAGGCCGTGGCTCCCAAGAGCTATAACATCGATCCCAGCGCCCTCAAGCTGGGCGACACCCTCTCCGTAGGCAAGCGCAAGGGCTTCAAGTTGATTTAGTTCCGCCGTTCTAACGAACGGCGGACCGGCCGACGCTGCGCGGGCCGCATTTGGACAATCTGACGTTCAACTTCAAGGGCGCGACCAGAAGGTCAGCGCCCTTTCGTTTCACGTCACCTTGTCTCAAATGCGGCCCGCTCGCTCATATGACCCAATCCGCTGTCAAGAGCCACAATGGCCCCGCCGACCGCCTGCAATCGGTCGGCGGGGCCTGCCGTTGAACCCGTCCCGGTCCGCCCCCGGCATGTCGTCGACGCCTTCGGCTCAGTCTCATATCCGCGGATACCGCTCCGGCGGCCCGCAATCCTCTCCTTCGGCGGGGTTCCCCAAGTCTGTCGACGCGGATGCGGCGGCCGCCGCGCGCACAGCGAGAACGGGGGTGTCCCCGAAGGCTGCCCGGCTCGCCGGGACGTGTCTCTATAGTTTTGTCAACCGCGTGCTTCGCGCCATTTCGGCATGACGCATCCGGGCGCCTGGCGCCCCCGCTCGGTTTCCTCTTCGGTTGATCCCGCCGCCCGCTAGGCCGCGTACGGGACGGCGTCGCGCATGATCGCGTATATGACCTTGAGCCTCTTCCTCGCGACCGCCTTCAGCGCCTTGCTGTGCCTCATCCCCCTCGCCCTGCACTCCCCGTAGTACCTCCCGAACCTGTTGTCCGTGCCGATGAGGGAGTTGCAGCTGAATATGAGCAGGTTCTTGAGCTGCCTGTTCCCGCCGCGCTGCGGCGACGTCGACCTGATGCTGCTCCCGGAGCGCCTGTCTGACGGCGCCACGCCGCAATAGCTCGCGAGCTCGTCGTGCCCCCTGAACGCGGATATGTCGATCGACGTCACCAGCGCCGCGGCGGTCTTGGGGCCGATCCCGGGCACCGTGAGGAGGCACTCGTAGACCTCGTCGCCCGCCAGCGAGTGGCCGCTCTCGTAGGCGGCGAGAGACGGGCCGGGGAAGCCCGACATCCACTCCGCGACCTCGCCCCACGGGTTGCCGCGGAACCTCCTCGTCACGGCCTCGCCCGTCTCCGCGTCGAGCGCGCAGACGGTGGTGGACCTGAGGTGTACGTCCATTCCGAAGGCGGTAGAATATCTAGGCACGGGAGCCTCCCAACCTCGTTGCGGCGCGGCTGCGCCTCTGGCACTTCAACAACATTGTCGCAGCCCCGACCCGCGGTCACGAGCGGGGGCTCCTGTCGTTTCCGTGCCCCTGGATTGGGTCATAGTGTCTGTCGTTGCCAAAACATCGGCGCTTCCGTTGTTGGCACTTTGGGACGTTCCTTTTGTGCCGGCACTTTGGGACACTCCTTGTCATTGGTGCAAAGCAACCTCTCCTCATTGCACCAAGTGGCGTGTGCCGTTAAGCGGAGAGGCGTATTGTTGACCCACCGTTTGGGCATACAATTGCTATTGGCTTGTTGCGGTGAAGGTTTGTCCGCTCCGCAGCGTTTTCTACGGTTAAAGGAGTATGTATGTCCGTTGAGGTCATGAGGTCTGTGATCGACGCCGCCGAGGGTCGCGTGCCCATCGACACGCTGTTTACCAATGCACAGATTGTCGACGTGTATGGCCAGCGCGTGGCGCCCGGCAGCGTTGCCGTCAAGGACGGTGTGATCGTCGGCGTGCTCTACGATGGTCGCGACGATGCCGCTGGCACCTATGAGGCAACTGAGGTCATCGACTGCCAGGGTCGCTATCTTGCTCCCGGTTTTATTGACGGGCATCTGCATATCGAGTCTTCGAACATCCGTCCCGCCGAGTATGCTCGCATGGCCGCGACGCGCGGTACTACCACCGCCATTGCCGACAGCCACGAGATTGCCAATGTTGCCGGTCTCGACGGCTTGCGCTTTATGATTGAGGATGGTCGCCGCGCGCCCATCTCCATCAAGTACATGATGCCTTCGTGCGTGCCCGCGCTGCCCGACGAGCAGGCCGGTGCCGTTATTTCGGCTGCCGATATGCAGGCGTTTTTTGCCGAGCATCCAGGCGATGTCTTTGGTCTGGGCGAGATGATGAACCTGCCGGGCGTCTTTATGGCCGACCCCGAGACCTGTGCTCGCATCGATGCTGCCAACCAGACGCCGTCCAAGCAGGTTGACGGCCACGCGCCGCTCGTTGCCGGTAAGGACCTCAACGCCTATGCCGCAGCGGGCATTATCGCCGACCACGAGTCGACGATTCCCGAGGAGGCACTCGACAAGCTGTCTCGTGGCATGTACGTGATGCTCCGCGAGGGTACGTGCAGCCATGACTTGGCCAACCTGTCGCCGATGCTGCTGGAGAATCCCGCTCGCGCCCGTCGCTGCTGCTTTGCGACTGACGACCGTGCCCCTTCCGATGCGCTTGCGACCGGCATGATCGACAATGCCTGCCGCGTGGCGATTGAGGCCGGTATCGACCCCGTGGTCGCTATCTCCATGGCGTCCCTCTCCACGGCCGAGGCGTTTGGCCTGGATCACGGCTGCCGCGACCCGCACGAGCTGCGCGGTGCGATTGCCCCGGGCAAGCGTGCCGACCTGCTGGTACTCAATGACCTGACGTTTGCCACGGCTCCGCATCGCGTATATGCCGCCGGTACTCTGGTGGCGCAGGACGGCACCTTTGTGGGCGAGATCGCACCCGAGATGGCCGAGGTTGCGGCCCTTGCCGATGAACTGCGTGCTTCCGTTAAACTGCCGAAGCTATCGCTCGACGTGTTTGACTATGCCTTTAAGCCGGGCGAGGCCGTGATCGACGTGGTGCCGGGCAAGGCCATCACGGGTATGGCTCGCCCCGAGAACGCCGAGGGCCTGCGCCGCATTATGCTGATCGAACGTCACGGCCGCGGCGTGTCGCTGCAAGCCGAGGGCGCCGACGGTGATGGTCCTGCGGGCCTGGGTCTTGTTGGCAAGCACATCGGTCGCGGCTGGGTGCGCGGCTTTACCATCACGGGCGGTGCCATCGCCTCGACGATCGGCCACGACTCGCACAACGTGTGCGTGGTGGGCGACAATGCGGCGGATATGATGGCTGCCGTTGAGGCCGTGGGCCAGGGCGGCCACGTGCTGGTGCGCAACGGCGAGGTCGTGGCGCGCATTCCGCTGGCGCTCGGTGGCCTTATGAGCGAGGGTACGGCCGAGGACGTTGCCGCGCAGCACGACGACTTTATGGTCAAGGCGCGCGCCATGGGTATTGAGCCGCCGCTCGACCCCATCATGGGCATTATCTTCCTGCCCCTGCCGGTCATCCCGACGCTCCGCATCCGCCCCGAGGGCATGTTCGACGTCACGACCTTCACCTACGCCGACTAGTCATCGGGGACGTTCTTAAACGACTAATCGTCGGGGACACTCTTTGGCGGGCTGCCTGACGTCGCGTACGTGGGGCCTCTGGCGCGCGTGAGCTATTTGCTAGGTCCTTGTAACGTTTGCGCCCGCGGAGTCTTATTTGAGCTCCCTTTGGGTACGGTGATTTTGGATATACGTCCGATTCCATCAAGCCCGAAGGGAGCTTTTCTATGTTTAAACTGATTGCATCCGATATGGACGGCACACTGCTTGACGAAAACGGCCAGGTGCCTCCCGAGACCTACGAACTGATTCTGGCGCTACACGAGCATGGCGTGCATTTCGCTGCATCGTCAGGTCGTCGCTACGATCGCCTGTGCGAGTTCTTTGCGCCCGTTCGCGACAAGATGGACTTTGTCGCCGCTAACGGCGCCCAAGTCTACGCCGACGGTAAGATGGTAGACCGTGAGGTGTATTCCCACCTGGCGATTCGAAGGCTCGCCCAGGCCGTCAGGACGTTTCCCAATCTGCATCTTGCGCTCTTTGACCGAACCAAGTCCTTCCTGCTCGATGACGAGTGCAAGTTCGTGCGTGAGGTCGATAAGGACCTTCCCAATGCCGAGCGCATTTGGGAGCTGCCCGATCCCAGCGTAAATATCATCAAGGCGAGTATCTTTTGCGATGACTGTGCCGTTATGGACAGTGCCTACGTACTGCAGCGCGAGCTTGGCCAGCTCTTTACCTTTGCGCCTTCTGGAAACGCATGGATCGATGCCATGCAGCCCGGTGTGTCGAAAGCCTCGGGAATCGAGCAGCTCATGGAGCACTATGGCGTCGAACGCGACGAGGTCATGGCGTTTGGCGACTCGATGAACGACTACGAGATCATTCGCTTTGTCGGCACGGGCTGCGCGATGGAAAATGCGCGCCCCGCGCTCAAGGCGGTGGCCGATCGCGTGGTGGGTTGTAACCGTGACCACGCCGTCCAACGTGAGCTCCGTCGCGTGCTGGAGAGTTTCTCCTAATCCGGCAGATGGGGACGTTCCTTTTCTGCCGACAGTGGGGGACAATCCTTGCAGCTTTTTGCGAAGAGTGTCCCCAACGACTAGTCGTTTAAGAACGTCCCCAATGATTGATCAATGACTAGGCGAGGGCGGCCATGATGGTGCGGGCGACGCCGTCGTGGTCGTTGTCGTATTCGGTGATGGCGTCGGCGGCCTCGCGATCTTCAGGCTCGGCGTTGATCATGGCCACGCCATGGCCCGCTGCCTGCAGCATGGGGATGTCGTTGATGTTGTCGCCGAAGGCCCAGGCGTCGGCGAGACGCTCGCCCAGGTGCTCGCATAGCCACGTGAGGGCCGTTCCCTTGGTGGCACCCTCACCCATGACCTCGATATTCATGGCGTACGAACGCGTGACCTCAATGCCTCCGAGCGTGTCGAGCTCTGCTGCGATGGCGTCGCGATCGGCCGGGTCGTGCCAGTACATGGCGATGCGTTCGAGCGTCTCGACCTCGTCGATCTTGCTGTCGATATCCATGTCGATCGGTGTTCGTGTGCGCTTGAGCGAAGCCGCGATGTGGGGGTCGCCGCCACAGAACTCATCCAGACGCCCGTATAGCGAGCGGGGGAGGAAGCACTGCCCATCCGCGAAGATATCGAAGGTCACATCGTGGCCGGCGGCAATGCGATGGATGCGATGGGCAATGCCGCAATCGAGCGGACGGCTCAAGATGCACGTGGCGCGCGAGGCGTCGGTGGGCACATCGTCGTCGAGCTGCCAGACGCTGGCGCCATTGGCGCAAACGGCATAGTGCACGGCGGTATGGGCGAGGATGGGCTCAAAGATGCCCGACAGCGGACGTCCCGTGCAGGGCACAAATTCAATCCCGCGTCGAGCGAGCTCGTCGAGCATCGCCCAGGTGGCATCGCTCATCTGCTTATCGCTCGTCAACAGCGTTCCATCCATATCGGAAAACACAATCATTTGATGCAGCCCTTTCTGCTGGCATAAAAAGCGTGGCCGAGGGCGATGATGCCCTGGCCACGCTCGGGTTCTATAACGATCCGCGTCCTAGCGATCGGCGAGCGGCTTGTACTCCAGCGGCTCGATAACCGGGCGATACGCGGGGCGAATAATGCGGTGCGCGCAGAAGAGCTCTTCCATGCGGTGTGCCGACCAGCCGGCCATGCGGGCGACGGCGAATAGCGGCGTAAAAAGCGTCTCGGGTACGCCGAGCATCTTGTAGATAAAGCCCGTGTACAGGTCGATGTTGGCACAGATGGGCTTGGTCATGCCGTGGTCGCGCATCACCTGCGGTGCCAGGCGCTCGATACGCTCGATGAGTGCGAACTCTTCGCCCAAGTCCTTCTTGGCTGCCAGTGAGCGCGCGTAACGGCGGCAGACCTCGGCGCGCGGGTCGCTGAGCGTATAGACGGCGTGGCCCATGCCGTAGATGAGGCCCGTGCCGTCGAAGGCCTGCTTGTCGAGGATCTTGCCCAGGTAGGCCGCGACCTCGTCCTCGTCCTCCCAGTTGGAGACATGCGCGCGGATGTCCTCGTGCATAGACACGACCTTGGCATTGGCGCCGCCGTGGCGCGGGCCCTTGAGCGAGCCGATAGCCGCGGCGTAGGCGGAATACGGGTCGGTGGCCGAAGACGACAGCACGCGGCAAGCGAAGGTGGAGTTGTTGCCGCCGCCGTGCTCGGCATGCAGCATGAGCATAACGTCGAGCAGCATCGCCTCATCGCGGGTGAACGCCATGCCGCCGCGCAGGACCTGTAGGATGGTCTCGGCGGTGGAGAGACCGGGCGTAGGGTGCGGCACGTGAACCTCGGAGCCGCGAAGCTTGGCGACCGAGGCCATGTGTGCGAAGGCGGCGATGCGCGGGAGACGTGCGAGCATGGAAATGGCGACGTCGATTTCGTGCTCAGGCGTGATCACGTCTGGTTCGGCATCGAAGGCGTAGAGCAGCAGTACGGCGCGCTGGAGCACGTTCATGATGCTCGACGATACCGTGGTCATAGGGAACTCTTTAACGTACTCGTCGCTCAGATGTCTAAAGGCGCCCAGGCGCTCGCAAAAGCCGTCGAGCTCTTCCTTGTTGGGCAGCGAGCCCGTGATAAGCAGATAGGCGACTTCTTCGTAGCCGTAGCGATTCTTGGCCTGGGCATTGTTGACCAGATCCTCGATGCTGTAGCCGCGAAGCGTGAGCTTGCCCTGATCGGGCACGACCTTTCCGTCGACCTTGTTGTAGCCGTGCACATCCGAGATACGAGTGAGGCCCGCGACCACGCCCGAGCCGTCGGCATTGCGCAGGCCGCGCTTGACATTGTGCTCTTCGAACAAGCCCTCGTCATAAGGGTCGGTCGGCAGGCCGTGGTAGAGGCTTTCGCTCTCAGACGAAATCTGGCGGCTTGCTTCGTAATCCAGAACCAGTCGGCTCAAGTGGTCATCGAAGCGGTAATAGATTTTCTTGGCGTCGTAGGCCATGCGCGCTCCTCTCCGGGCCGCATCGGGGTGGCTTGCATGGGCATGCGCGCGTCAGGCTATCCCCAGCGGCCTGTTCGCTACAGGCGGTACATAAAGTTAAAGACGTCCTCGCGCTGAATGGACACGTTGACGCCCGAAAGCTCGCCGGCCTCGGCCAGGGCCTTCTGCAGCTCGGCGAAGTCGAGCTTGGACTCGGCGGTGTCGGCCAGCATGGTCATGGTGAAGATGTCCTCGATAATGGACTGCGTAATGTCGCGGATGTCGACATTGGCTTCGCCCAGGACACGGGTGACGCCGGCGACGATGCCGGGGCGGTTCTTGCCAAGGACGGTGATGACGATACGGGAGGACGAGATCTCGGCCATGGGAAACCCTTTCGCGTGTTGGCGGCGCGCGACGGCGCTCCGCTACGGTACAGTGTTCATCATTGTACCTGTCTGGCGCAAAAAAGGCGCGCTCGCTGCGGCGTTACATGCCTGCAACATGAGCGTAAGGGGGAAGGCCGTACGGGGAAGAGCCGTCTGGCGCGTGTCCGGCTCGTGTTGGGTTGATTTCCGATCTCAGCCGAACACATTGAGCGGACAGGCCGTTCCCGCAGTCAGCCGAACGCCTCCGACGGCTGACTGCGAACTGGAAGCGGAGGGCATCCCCGCCCTTCGGTAGGGGATACCGCTCCGCGGCGCATGCCGCGGGCGGCGCCCCTATCGGACCACCGTGACCTCAGTTGGGATGGGCCCAGC
Source organism: uncultured Collinsella sp. (assembly GCA_900552755.1). GTDB lineage: Bacteria > Actinomycetota > Coriobacteriia > Coriobacteriales > Coriobacteriaceae > Collinsella. The sequence goes on along the minus strand of USAY01000026.1, from coordinate 4,756 downwards.
ACTGCCGCGTACTCGGTGAGCTAGAGCCAACTGTTCATCTTCACGTCGCGTATGGCGATATTTCGGTCGTCCGGCTCGGTGATGCCGTAGCCGAACGCCTGGAGCGTCTCGATGGACTCCTGGATCCTCTGTTGGAACATGGGACCCGGATCGACCCTCGGCCCGAGGTGCCCGCGCCAAAGGCACGGCGTGGCGCGCAGCATGTTATGGATTTTGGAGATGGGCTCGATGTCGGCGTAGACGTTGAGCGTCGCCATGGCGTCCTTGTGGCCGAGGATCGATTGGAGCGCCTTGATATCGCCGCCTTGGCGGATCCACTGCGTTGCGAACGTGTGGCGAAGGCCGTGGAACGTGATCAGCTCGTCGTTGGTGCCCATGAGGCCGTTGGTCTCCGAGAACGTCTTGAACGCCCTGCGGATATAGCTTGTCGTCGCGAAGGTCGCGCCCGGCTCCGACAGGATGTAGCAGTCCCCGATCTCGACCGCCCCGGTAAGGCCGCGCAAGCGCAGCTTTCCGCAGTCGATCTCGTGGGTCTCCTTCAGGAAGGGGAGTAGGCCGACCGGGTCGATGGGGATACCCCTGGCGTCATGGGTCTTGGTGTCCTTGATGAACGAACCCATTCCCTTCGCGTACGCCACCGAGTGTCTGATCGAGATCAGGCCCGTCTCGAAATCCACATCGCACCACCGAAGGCCGCAGACCTCGCCGATTCGCATCCCCGTGCGCAGGGCGAGTACGACCGCCCTCTAATCCTCGGCGGACCAATCGAGTCCGAACTCCTTTCGGGCATCCTCTTCGCTCATGACTTCGAGAAGGTCTCCGGGTTGGCAACGAAGGGCGAGGCATAGCTGCTCGAGTGTGTTGAAGCGAATGCCGCGAATATGCCCTTTTTTAATACGGGACAGGTTCACGGGCGTGGTTCCAATCCTTTCGGCAAGTTCGTTCGAGGAAATCTTTCGCTCGGCCATGATCTTGTCGAGGCGAACAATTACGGGCATGGCGTTTCCTTACGCAATCTCGTCGGAGTCGAGGTGCAGCTCTCGGGCGTACAAGAAGAGCTGGGAAAGCATGAACAGGACGATGCCGAGAACCAGAGAGGTCCAATCGAATGATGAAGCGATCTCTTGGGCGCCGACGGCCCCCTCGCCGCCAAACATCGAAACGGAGGTTTTGAGTGAGCCGGCGTAGAGGCTGGTGGCAGCTTGAACAACGAAGAGAATGCCGAGCACCTTCAAGCATGTCGCAGACCCTTTCTTGAAGGGGTCTCCGCTCTTGATCGTCCACACGAGAACGGCGCTGAGGATGGTCGTAGCGATACCGATGACGGCAGGGACCAATGTCGAGATCGCAAGGGCTGGATACGCGGGGGAGTCTGCAATTACAGGGTTGTCGAGCACTTCGATTGCTGGCTTTAAGGAGAACGCCACTTGTGCGATGGCGGTGGCGCAAAGGGTCGCAGAGGCTATCGCACATGCGATGCGGAAGGAATGAAGCCGGGGAGTGCGATTGTCGGAACTCATAATAACCTCCGAAGAATTTAAAAAACTCAGGTTACTTTTTAACAGTTTATGTTAAATTGACTTTGCCGGCAAGTAATAAGGGCCGAGCATTTTGTTCGGCCCCTCTGTTCCGACTGGATGAGGTTAAGGTTGGCGATGAATATGCTCAAAATCTCGAAGGCGATCTTTAGGTCGCTTCTCTCCTCCAGGTCGCTCTGTGTTGTCGTTGTTGCGTTGATGGTTCTTTGTGCTCTGCCCGTCTTCAGGAGCGCGGCTGGCATCGACGGACGGGTCGAATACCTCGAGTCGGGAATAACCCGTGTTGAGCAGGAATTGTCAGCATCCTATGCGGATGCGCTTGTGAATGCGGGGGAGGACGGTGTCTATACCTCTTCATCAAGCATGCCCGCGCTTCTGTACCCTCTTGCCGCGGGACGTCTTATCTTGGCACCGCTCTCTCCCCTACTTCCGTTTCTGCAGATATCGGATGGAGAGTACACCTATTATGACGGATCGAAGGAGTACTTGCTATGGGTCGCAACGGCCGTTGCCGTCTCGTTCCTTGCCGCGCGTCTTAACAAACGTGAAAAGCTCATCATCCAGGCACCGATGGGCGAGCTGGGTAGACTTGTTGCATCGAGCGTATGGGCGAGTGTTTTTGCAATGCTTGCCGTCCTCGCCATCAATCTTCCAGGGATAATCGCCGCGCTTGTGAAGAATGGCCCGGGCTCGCCGTTCTATCCGATAGGCTACATTCAATATGCGACTCCGGTTATCAAACCGGCTTGGCTGGTGTTCGCGCAGACGGCCATCTTGCAATTCTTGGTGGCAGCGTTCATCTCGCTTGTCGTTCACCTTGCCGTGAAGATTGCCAATAACCCTACGCTTGGAATCGTGTTCGTATGTGCCCTGATGGGGGTGACGATGGTTCCCGGGTATTACGGAAGATCCATCGCTTTACGTGAGTTCGCCCTGTTGAATCCCCTTACGTATGCGAACACTGAGTTGACCGTCGGCGCCTATAGCCCGTACCCGACAACGCAGATAGTGAATCTGCCTGGACTTTGCTTCGAGCGTGGCGCGATTGCCCTCGTATGCGCAATCGGGATCGAGGTGCTGGCAATTAGCCTGCTTTGCGTTGCTGGAAAGAGCGGCTGCGCGTGCCCGATATCCCCGATTTGTCTTGAGAGAGGTTCCTTCACTGCATCGAGAACGGCAACTCGTTCGAGCGCTTGTGCCTCCGCCGTTGCATACGTAAGAACGATGGGGAAACTGCTCCTGCGTTCTCCTACCCTCGCCGTATGCGCGATTGCAATGTCGACGACGATGCTGGCCCCGGCTCTGGTCGAGATGTTTCCTGACGCTGATAACGTTTCCGTTGTTCGGTATAGGGATGGGGAGCTCCGTTCAATAGATCGGTATCTAGAGCAGAACGCTGCGAATATGGACGTCGAGGGCAAAGCGGCCCTGGAAGACATGCGGGATGCTCTTTCGGGTTTCGTGTACGCGCCTATGCCTGCGGAGGGGTTTCGAAGCCTTGCGACGTACGAGCGCGCTCGAGGTGAGCTGGGCGCGGCAGATGCGACTCTCCTGCAATCGATCGGAATCGAGCCGGAGACTCCTTCTCGTGCGGAGGCGCGCGCCCTTCTGCTTGAGTCGATCGCGAACTTGCCGGACCCCAAGGTTTACGAGTTAAGTACGAAGATGCCCCCATTAATCCTCCTTTCGTATCTCCAGGCAGCGCTTCCCTCCTTATTTTTGCTGTTGCCCGTGGTTGTCACATCGCTCGCGTGCACCCACCTGCAGTGTCGTTCCCTTCTGGTTCTCCAGATCCCCGCAACAGCGCATGTGCGTTTTCTGACGGCTGTTGCGCTGGCTCTCCTGCTTGGCTTGGTGCTGCTTTTGGTGTCGATGGTTCCCGCTGTCGTTGTGTCCGTGATTAAGAACGGTGCGGGTGGATCGGAGTATCCCGTCGCTCTCATTCGGGCGGGAGCTTCGACAACGTCCATGGTGGGGGAGGCGGTGTTGTGCAGTATTCCGTTGCTGGTCATGGCATACGGCGTGATTTCCGTCGTCGCTGCGTTGACAGCAGCGATTAGCCGCAACCCCGTTGTCACCGGAATGGTTTGCGCGGTTCTCTTGGTGTTGGGTTCGTTGAGCGCTCATGTTGAAAGCGTGGGCATGGGCGTCGCGCTGCTGGCTCCATTCGCCTCGTTTGATCCCGCTTCCCAGGTGGGGACGATTGGGTTCCTTGGGCGAGGGACGAACGCGATGCCTTTTGGAGAGGTCGTCGGCGCATCGGGCGCTCTGCTGGTGGTCTTGGGCGCCGTATCTCCGTTGATGGTGCGCCTGAGTGTTCCAAAGATCGAAAGGGGATGATCTCGATGATTGACCTTCAAACGCTGACGATCTCTTATGGAAAGAAGGTGCTCGTAGATTCGGTGAACGCTGAGTTTGCCCCGGGTACGGTCTACGGTCTCGTCGCTCCGAACGGGCATGGAAAGACGACGTTGCTGCGTGCGATGGCAGGTTTGCCGGGTCCTCGCGTGGACGGGAGCATCGTTCTGGATGAGGTGCAGGGTACGGGTGCGAGAGAGGTCCGTTCTATGATCTTCTATGCACCTGGTGAGGGGACGCTGCTGTATCCCGGATTGCGTGCGGAAGATCACCTCAAGATGGTTTGCGATATGTGGCCGCATGCTCGCGATATCGAAGAGATAGTGGAACAAACGCAGATAGGCGAGTTCGCGAAGATGAGGATCCGCACTCTGAGCCAGGGCATGAAGCAGCAGCTTACCCTGGCGATTGCGTATGCGACGGGCGCGCGGTACCTTCTATTAGATGAGCCCATGAACGCGCTCGACCCCAGCAGGGTGGACTTGCATTCCGAGATTCTCAGGAAGCTGGCCGATTCTGGTACGTGCATCATCATGTCATCCCACATCTTGGATTCGGTCGATAGGCTGTGCGATGAGATTCTGTTTTTGAAGGATGGGAGGCTCATTAGAAGCATTCCGCAAGATGATGCTGCGCCGAAGTCTCCTGGATCCCATTTCGCAAAGCCTGCCGGACGCGCCGAGGGTGCGCTAAGCACGTATCGGCGACTCTACGAAAAGGGCGGGTAGAAATGCAAGTTAAAAATCTATGTGGCCAATGTGATACCGTTGAACCCGCGTATCGATACCGCTCAGCCATTCGCCTCGCCCCCATCGCACGCATCTTCATTCGGTCTGTCATTATTAATCTAACGATGCTTT
>USAY01000025.1 GCA_900552755.1 uncultured Collinsella sp. | reverse complement strand
ACGATCCCGACGCCAACCGGCCAAGAGGCACGGTGGCCCTGCCAACATCGATGAACGGAGTCCGTATGGACAATTTCTCCGTGCGCAGCGAGCGCAATTTCCACAACCTGGCAGCCAAGCCAAAACGAATGCATCTTCTGGACAAGCCGAACGGCTATGCCTCGGCCATGGTCAAGAGCAGTCTCCCCCACCAGATGCGCTTTACCGTGCAGGCGCTCGAGAAAGAGCTCTACACCGCCGGCGACCCGCACGTACTGCAGATCAAGCTGCTTGGAGACGACTCGCGCGAGCTGTCTAGCTGGAAGCTGTTTGCCGACGGCACGTGCGTCGCAAGCGGTTCGGGTGACTTTGCCCGCGAGTGCTTCTGCGATGGGGCCGAGGTGTTTTTGGACCTATGCCGAGATGCCGTCGAGGCTGCCGAGCTGCGCCATTGGAGTCAAAGGGAGTACGAGCTGCTGAGTGCTGCGCGTGGGGTTGCTATGGCGTAAGCGAGAGATCTCAGCAGTGTCACTAACGAGCAGAATCGATTTTTGCAATCAAGTCGTTCGCCCATGCCACGGCATCATCGACAGTCGGCAAAACGTTAAGTCCTTCCGCCTGGGAGAAATACAGTGAGTCCCAGCCCACTCCCCTCGAGATCATTGGAGGCCACTCCTGCTCCGCACGATACGCAAAGAGTCTGATACAGACCTCTCGAGTTTTTAGGTAATCAATTTCCCCGTTGGAAATTGCAATCTGGAGATCTATCAGATCATGGGCTCCCTCGGAACAATGGCACCCGAGAATCCGTTCCAGCCTATAGTGAGCGAATCTTCAAGCTTCGTCATGTAATCGTTCAGTGAGGATGCCCTGGCGGTATCGAGGTCGCGCGAGAACCGCGTGGCATCCTTCCCAAAGCGAATCTTCAGGGCATTTCCACCCTTTGCGGCTCCATCGGGTAGCATTTGCCCAACAACAACGGCCGCAATGAGCCTTTTAACGCGGCCCGGTTCTTCGTCCAAATCAGCGCAGAGTCGGTCTATCGCTATGTCAAGGTTACGTCTGCTGGTTGGCTTCTTGACTTCCTTCACGACAGCTCCTTCATCAGTCTCTCATGCTCATTGGAGGTAATAAGACCCTCGGCTTGAGCGTGCTTGGTTGCCTCGATGAGGCGTTCGGTCATAACGGACCCCTTACAAGCCTCAATCGCATCGGCAACGCATTGAGAAGGGATTCCTTCATAGAACGTCGTTTTCGCATTCTCTGGAGCGGGCACTGTTTTTACCCAAGCTGGCAGTTTGCGGCGAATACGCTTTGGTGTTGCCACGGTCACGGCACGAGGATCAACAAGTGCAAGTGCGTGCATAGACAGCACTGATTCGCCCCACAGGAAACCCTCGTCACCAACAAGAGCCACTGCCTCCGCAAAGACGTCACGGGGCGTCGGAACCCATTGGGTGAGCTTGTACACCCCATGTCCTCGGCGCATCAATTTCCCAGTGGCACACCATCGGCTCAGTTCTCCAGTGGTTACGCCAATCTCGCGTGCCTGCGCAGCAGTCACGATGCCGTAGCCATCTGCCGCCAGTTCGAATATTTCATCAAAGTGTTTCATGTCAAAAGACTAACACTTTTGTATGTTTTTTGACATAGACATGGTCTTAATCAAGCATTAGAGATCTATTTAAATTCGTATAGCATTGCAATCACCCTCTCTGAATTCGAAGTCCGCGCCGACAGCATGGGGGGTGCGGACGATTTCTTGGACCGCGCCTAGGCGTATCCAAGCTTCCTGCGGTACTCCATCGGGCTCAGCCACCCGAGGGACTTCTTGATCCGCTCCTCACGATAGTACACGAGGTAGGCCTCGAGCCTCCCCATGAACTCCTCGGCCGTCACGCCCTCCCAGTCCCTGTAGCGGAAGAACTCGTTCTTGAGGCGCCCGAAGAAGCCCTCGCAGGCCGAGTTGTCCGGGCTGCAGCCCTTCGCGGACATGCTCCTGACCAGGCCGTTCTCCTCGCAGATCCCGATCCACTCCGGCCAGCGGTAGTGGCCGCCCCGGTCCGAGTGGATCGTCGTGCGCGCGCCCGCCGGCCTCGCCGCGCAGGCCTTGAGCAGGCTCGAGTTCGCGAGGCGCTTGTCGGGGTGCAGCCCGATCGACCAGGCGACGGGCATCCCGTCGAAGCAGTCGATGACCGGGCTCAGGTAGACCTTCTCGCCGCCCGGGAGCCTGAACTCGGTGATGTCGGTGAGCCACAGCCGGTTGGGCTCGTCGGCGCGGAACTTCCTGTTCACGAGGTTCTCCGGCGCCTTGGAGACCTCGCCGGCGTAGGAGCTGTAGCCCCGGGCGCGCCTCTTGTTGTAGACGACCTCGAGGCCCTCCTCGCGCATCACGCGGGCCACGCGCTTCTCGCTGGCGCGGACGCCCTCGCGGCGCAGGCGCGCCCAGACGGTGCGGTACCCCCAGCACCCCGAGCCCTCGCGGAAGATGCGCACCACGCGGTCGCGTATGTCGGCGTCGCGGTCGCGCGGCGCGGCGACGCGGGGCCTCCAGTACTCATAGGAGCTCTTCGATATCCTCAAGAAACCCGTGATCGAGCGGAGGGGCAGGGCGGTCGCCCGCCTCAATCTCTCGCCGAGCTCGCACTTGCTCCTGTTCGAGATCGAAGCCGGGTCCCACCCTTCCGCTTTTAGGTCGGCCAACACCGCCCTGAGCAGCAGGTTCTCTATCTGGTCCTCGTTGAGCCCGGCGAGCGGGCCGGTCGCGGGCGGGGCGTAGGTCGACTTGTCGGGGCCCAAGCCGGCCTCCTTCCGTGGCGGTTTCCTCGCCACGATTCTACAGCCCCCGCCGGTGTAGCTGCGCGGGAGGTGCCCCGTCGCCCACTTCTTGGCCGCGCTCACCGTGACCCCCGCGAACTCCGCGGCGGCGGTCGGCCCCATGCCGTCCTCCGTCGCCAGGAGGAAGAGCTCGACCTTCTCCCTGCTGTACATGCGAACCTCCAGTCCGGACCGCTTCACGGTCCAACTTTCTGTCCGCACCCCCATTCAGTCCCTATTTCACCGCAACTCATTTGGTACAAAGTGACCTGCCCCCCTTGCACCAATTAGCTGGTGTGGCGCCAGCGAGGGTCGGTGAGCGTACGCGCCACACCCAGACCAACGGGCAAAAACGCCACGATGAGTACTGCACGCACAAACCAACCGAGCATATTGACCGTGTCGAAGGTGCACATGTAATACATTGAGCGATACAGATACAAGCCCGGCACCATAATGACAATCGATGGCACCGTGAGGGCGATACGTGGGTAGGTGAGCTTGATTTCTGCCAGACTTGCCAGAAGGCCCGATACGAGTGCCCCGATAAATGCAGCCGCCTCGGGAGGCATACCTACGCTCAGGCCAAGGAAAGGAAACAGCGTCGGCGCATCAACGAGCGTAAGGCGCAAGGTATTAGACACGGCGCCGATGAGCCCTGCCGCCGCTGCCATCTTTACCGGACTGTTGAACATAACCGAGAAGCCAAATACGCCGATAAAGCTCATCAGTATACGCAAGAGCGTAAGAGCCAACGGTGAGAGACCGAGCGGGGCGAAGTCATCCGGCGCCAGCCCCACACATTCGGCAACCATCCAGCCTACGAGGGTCGCCATCACAATAATTGACACAGCATACGAAAGACGCTCAATGCCGCTTCGCATATCGAGCTTAGCGATGTCGAGGCCTGCCGTAATGAGGGGAAAGCCGGGAATCACAAAGAGCATGGCGCCAATATAGCCTTCTTGGTGCGACATTGCCCCCGGTACGACCTGGCCAAGGCCGAGCAATGCCAGCAGATACGAAACGCAAGCGAGCGCAACGCCAGTCGTCAGCGCGCTAAACTGGCCAAGACCCTGCTTGAGAATATGGGAGCGAGCAAAGTTGCCGACACCAGCGCCTACGAACGCGCAGGCCATCTCGATAGGGCCGCCGCCGAGCAAAAAGACGAAGGCGCCACAAGCACAGGCTGCCGCAAGGCCCTGTTGCCAGGGAGAGTAATCGGGCTTTGAGCTCTCAACGGTCCTGAGCATCTCGTGATACTCGTGTACCGTGAAGCGACGACCATAGGTCTCGATTTCCTTGAGGAAACTCTCCATCATCCAAATGCGATGGGTATTGACTCCCGTTGTGGGCAGGCTGACAACCTCGTTAAAGCAGTGGCCATCTTCGATGCAAGTGCACTCAAACGACAGAAGACTCAGGTCGACGTGAATTGTGACGCCGAGCACGTCAGCAACACGATTCATGGTATCGCGTACACGCCAGGCACCCGTTCCGCTCGCGAGCATAAGCATGCCGGTGCGGCAGATGATGGATGACTTATCGGTGAGCGGCGCATCGACGGCAAGTTCATCGCCTGCCGTCACGATCTGATGCCAGTCAGTTTTCATATGGAGCGCGCCGGCACGAACGCCGTGGTGCATGGGGGCTCTCGAAAGCAGCGAGTCAAGGCGCGAAGGCTGTGGGGGCTCCACTGATTCACCCTCAACCTCATCAGCCTCTTCATCGACCAGATCAAAGGAATCAAGCGGCGCTGGCTCGCGACGGTCGATCAGCTCCTCGTCCTCATCATCAAAGTAATTGAACTGATCGAGCATGTCCTCTTCGATTGCACGCTCGCTCGCGTCGTCCATATAGGCACTCCCTTCCTACCGACTAACCCCCATCCTAGGCAGCAACGGCTAAAGGAAACATAAAAGAGACGGCTGTCATGCATGGAAGGCGCAAACCTCCAATGCGTCGGTAGACCCCCAACGACTAGGACTGCCCCCAAGTGCCGGCACAAAAGGAACGTCCCTAAGTGCCAACCAGGGCAACACCGCAGATAGAGGACGGACAGCGAAAGCCCGCCAGAGCGAGCAAGGTGCCTTCAAGAAAAATGGCGCCGCAGGTTGAGCATAAGTCAGCGAGCGGGCCGCATTTGAGACAAGGTGACGTGAAACGAAAGGGCGCTGACCTTCTGGTCGCGCCCTTGAAGTTGAACGTCAGATTGTCCAAATGCGGCCCGCGCAGCGTCGAGCGGTTACGGCGTTTGGTAAAACGCCGTAACCCCCTAGTACATCTTTGCGCCGGCGGGGATGGAGGCGTCGAGCTGGATCAGGTTGAGGCGCTCCTCACCATCCTCCTCGTGGATGGCACTGATGAGCATGCCGCAGCTGGGGATGCCCATCATCTTGCGCGGAGGCAGGTTGGTGATGGCGAGCAAGGTCTTGCCGACCAGGTCCTCGGGCTCGTAATAAGCGTGAATACCGGAGAGGATGGTACGGTCGGTGCCGGTGCCGTCGTCGAGCGTAAAGTTCAGCAGCTTCTTGGACTTCTTGACGGCCTCGCATGCCTTGACCTTCACAGCGCGGAAGTCGCTCTTGGAGAAGGTATCAAAGTCGACGAACTCCTCAAACAGCGGCTCAACGGAGATCTTGGAGTAATCGAGTGTGGGCTTAAGCGACTTAACGAACGGGCTCGCGGCGTTGCCGGCCTCGGCAGCCTTGGCGGCAGCGGCACCGGACTGGAAACCCTTCTCGGGCTTCATGTGCGGGAACAGCAGCACGTCGCGGATAGAAGCCTGGTTGGTGAGCAGCATGACCACGCGGTCGATACCGATGCCAATGCCGCCCGCGGGAGGCATACCGTACTCGAGGGCGCGCACGTAGTCCTCGTCGTACTCCATGGCCTCGTCGTCACCGCCGGCCTTCTCGGCCATCTGGGCGGCAAAGCGCTCGGCCTGGTCGACCGGGTCGTTGAGCTCGGAGAACGCGTTGGCGTACTCGTGACCGGCAATAACCAGCTCAAAGCGGTGCGTCAGGCGCGGGTCGTCCTCAAAACGCTTGGCGAGCGGGCTGACCTCGATGGGGTAATCGCACACGAACGTCGGGTTGACGATGGTGTCCTCGCCCAGCTCATCGTAAATCTCGGCGATGATCTTGCCAGCAGTCCACTCGGGCTTGATCTCCAGGCCCTTCTCGCGCGCGGCGGCAGCAAGCTCCTCGACCGGCGTGTCGATGGTGACCTGCTTGCCGAGCACGTCGGAGACGATGTCGGTCATGGGACGGCTGGCCCACTCACCAGAAAGGTCGATGGTCTGGCCCTGGTACTCGATGACCTCGGGGTTGCCGATGGCCTTGTTGGCAGCCTTGATGACACCTTGGGCGAGTGCCTTCATGCCCTCGAGGTCGGAGAAGGCACGGTAGGCCTCCATCGTGGTGAACTCGGGGTTGTGGGTAAGGTCCATGCCCTCGTTACGGAAGATGCGGCCGATCTCGAACACGCGCTCAAAACCACCGACGATGCAGCGCTTGAGGTGCAGCTCGGTGGCAATACGCAGGTAGCACTCCTGATCGAGCGCGTTGAAGTGAGTGATGAACGGCTTGGCAGTAGCGCCGCCTTGGATGGTCTGCAGGATGGGGGTCTCGACCTCCATGTAGCCGTCGGACTCCATAAAGCGACGGAAGGTGGAGAGAATCTGCGAACGCTTACGGAAGGTCTCGCGAACGTCGTCGTTGGCGATCAGGTCGACATAGCGCTGGCGATAGCGGGTCTCCTTGTCGGAAAGACCGTGGAACTTCTCGGGCAGCGGACGAACGGCCTTGGAAAGCAGGGTCGCGCTCTTAGGGGCAACGGAAAGCTGGCCGCGCTGGGTGCGCACGACCACGCCGGTCACGCCCAGGATGTCGCCCAGGTCGAGGGCCTTGAGCGTATTCCAGGCGGCCTCGTCCATGTCGTTGATGCGGCAGAACAGCTGAATCTCGGCAGTCGCATCGCGCACGACGATGAACATGATCTTGCCCTGACCGCGCTTGGCGACCACGCGGCCGGCGATCTTCACGACGTCCTCGGTGTCCTCGCCATCGGCAAGCTCGGCGTACTTAGCCTCGATATCGGCGACGTAGTCCTCAAGCTCAGAGTGCTCGGGATAGGGGTTCTGGCCCGCCTCGAACAGGGCGGCGCGCTTGGCCAGGCGGGTGGCGCGCTCGTCGTTGAGCGTCGATGCCTGATCTGCGGCGTTCTGGTTCTCTGCCATAAGTTAGCTCCTCAAACTAAAACGCTCCCCAGGATTCGGTCCCAGGGAGCGAAAACATACCTTTACGCGGGACCGTGGTCTAGCGTGCGATCTTGGCGATGGTGTAGACGCGAGTCTTGCCGGAAGGCGTAACGACCTCGACGGAGTCGCCCTCGCCGTGACCGATGATGGCATGGCCGACCGGAGACTCGTTGGAAATCTTGTGCTCGAGCGAGTTGGTCTCGGTGGTACCAACGAGCGTGACTTCCATGACCTCGCCGTTGGGATCAATCAGCGAAACGGTGGAACCGATGGAGACGGTCAGGTCGCCCGTGGTGGCAGCAACCTGAGCGTTGGCGAGGATGGCCTGGATCTCGGCAATACGAGCGGCGTTCTGGGCCTGCTTGTCCTTAGCGGCGTCGTACTCGGAGTTCTCCGAAAGGTCGCCGAACGCGCGGGCTTCCTTGATGTCCTCGACGATCTCCTTGGCGTAATCGCCCTCACGCCAAGCGAGCTCCTCGACGAGCTTCTGGCGGCCCTCAGCGGTCAGTACGATCTGGCTTGCGTCCATACGGATATCTCCCCAACTCTGATCAAACAATCAACTGTCAACAAAACGAAAAAGACCGGCTAGCCTGCGGGCAAGCCGGTCAGGTGCTCACCCCAAAGGGATGGGACTACTCTGCGTCCGCGTCGCTGTCCTCTGCCTGCTTCTTCTTGGCAGCAGCGAGCTTGGCCTCGAGCTCAGCGATCTCCTTGTCCTCCTCGGACTGCTCGACCACGACCTCCTCGGCCTGCTTGGTCTCGGCCTTATCGTCGCCCTCCATACCCTCACGGATATTCTTGACGGTAGAGCCGAGGGACTTGCCGAGCTTCGGCAGGTTCTTGGGCCCGAAGATAATCAGGACAACGACGAGAATAATGATGAGCTCAGGAGCCCTCAGTCCAAACATGTAGACCTCCACAATACAGCGAGACAAGCTCGAATGAGTATACCGCGGGTATCGCGGTATCACAACACTAGCTAAAAAAAGGGACCGCAAGAAGCGGTCCCTCCTCATGCTCTGGTCGGGTTGACTGGATTTGAACCAGCGACCCCTGCGTCCCGAACGCAGTGCTCTACCAAACTGAGCCACAACCCGTTAGCTCGACTATAGTAACAAAGATTTTCGCCGCGTGCTAGAGAAATTTTTATTTCTTTGGCGCGTCGATTTGAACCGTGTTGGGAATAAGCTCAGTCGCGCAGGCCCACCAGCCATTTTGCTGGGCAGCATCGGCAAGCCTTTCGGCCGTGGCAGCGGTGTCGCAAATGGCAAACGAGCAGGCACCCGATCCGCACACATCTACAGCAACGGTTCCGTCCTGTTTACGCAGCCAGTCGAGAACCGTTTGAATCTGCGACTCCATCTGTGCGGAAATGACACCAAGGTTGTTATGGATGAGTGCATATGCCGTCTCGGCATCACCAGCACGCAAGGCAGAAGCTATCGCGCCGGGCTTGTCCGCAGGCACCGAGGCCTCGTCAAAACGTCGATAGGCTTCAATTGTCGAAACACTTGCCTCGCGCGGCTTGACCAGCACGACGGGCGTCGCGGGCAGCGCGGGGTACTCAGTTGCCAGCACGTCCCCCCCACCTACGTAGAACGCAGGACTCGCGTGCAAAAAGAACGGGACGTCAGCACCAATGCCTCGCGCAATATCGTCGAGCGCTGGGTCGGTGCGATCAATGCCCCAGAGCTCCGCCAAGGCGACAATGACCGCGGCCGCATCCGTCGAGGGGCCGCCCAAGCCGGCGCACAATGGAATGCGCTTCTCAATCGTCACGCAGATGTTTGCCTCGCGACCATAATGCTCGGCCATAGCAACCGCAGCCCGATACGCCGTATTCTTTTGCATGGGAAAATCTGATGCCGGAACCGTCTGGACGGTCAGCGCCTGCGCCGGCGTGACCGTCACGGTATCGGAAAGACCGACGGCCGCCATCAGGGAATCGACCCTGTGGTAGCCGCGGTCATCGCGCTCGGTATGAACCCCCAGGTAGAGGTTAATCTTTGCCGGCGCGGAAAGAGTCAGGGACCAATCGGTCACCGTTAATGCTCCTCGAGCTGATTGCCGAGCGGGGTAAAGATATGCTCGCCGCTCTCGGGGTCGAACAGCTCGACCTGACCGGTGAGGACATCGATATACTGGTAGGACTGACGCGACTTGCGACCGCGACGCTCGTCGACCTCGACGATAAAGACGGCGGGGTGGACGCTCTTGATGGTGCCCATGCGCTCGACAACGCGGGTGCGGCCCATGTTGGCCTTCACCTTGACGCGATCGCCCACCATATCGGTCAGCTTCTCGTGGATGTCGTCGACGTGATTGACTTCCATCTCTTCCATGAACAGGGCCTCCAGAAGGTGCAATTCAAAAAGGGGATAATACCCCTAAGATAGACAAAACTCTAATACTATAGCACCCTGCTGCCGCCATACGCAAGTAGCTAAAAAGCCCGGTCCCAAATTGACTACTTACAGACTATCGGTGTCCAAGACGATGGTGAATGGGCCGTCGTTGACCAAGTCGACTTTCATATCGGCGCCAAAAATGCCGTGCGCCACGTGTTCGACATCTTGACGAACGAGCGTCAGGAAGTACTCGTAGAGCTCGTTGGCAACATCGGGTGCGCCGGCATCCGTAAACGACGGACGGCGACCGTGGCGGCAGTCGGCGAACAGCGTGAACTGCGACACCACGAGCACCTCGCCGTCGACATCGGCAAGCGCCAAGTTGGTCTTGCCGTTCTCGTCCTCGTTGATACGCAGCCCGCGGAGCTTGCCCCACAGCTTGTCGGCCTCGGCACGCGTATCGCCATGGCCCACACCCAGCAGCACCAGGTAGCCTCGTCCAATGCGGCCCACGCACTCGCCATCGACCGTCACGCCGGCGTTGAGCACGCGCTGCACTACTGCACGCACGGCCTACTCCTCGCCCGTCAGTTTGGCGGATAGGTGCTCGAGCGCGTGGAATCGATGGCTGATGGCGTTCTTCTCGTCCGCCGTCAGCTCGGCCATGGTCTTGCCCGGCGTGTCGACCGGCAGGAACAGCGGGTCGTAGCCAAAGCCGTGATCGCCGCGGCCCTCGTGTGCGATAACGCCCTCGCAGGCGCCCTCACCATAGGTGACCAAACCGTCCGTGTCGATGAGCGCAACGACGCTCATAAAGCGCGCAGTGCGGTCCTCGTCGGCCACGCCTTCCAGGTTAACGAGCAGCTTGGCATTGTTGGCGGCATCGTCGCCGTGAACGCCCGCATAGCGCGCGCTATACACACCGGGTTCACCGTCCAGCGCGTCGACGACCAGGCCCGAATCGTCGGCAATGGCCATGAGCCCCGTCTCCTCGACCGCAGCCTGCGCCTTGATGATGGCGTTCTCCAAAAACGTCGTGCCGTTTTCCTCGGGGTCCTCAAAATCACCCAGCTGGCCGAGCGCCACAAAGCGCACCTCGGGCATAACCTTGCCCAAAATGGCCTCGATCTCGGTGAGCTTGTGGACGTTGCCCGTTGCCACGACGATGGTCGCCGCCGGGTCGAGGGTGTCGATGTCGATCTTCTCAAGTGCCATAGCTGGCCTCCTTGTCTCTATAGCAATGCCGAGTTGAGAACGACGAGGACCTCGACCTCTCTCCCCTCTCAATCAACGGCAGCCTTATGCTTTGGCGTTTCCGCAGATAAAACCTGCCAAAATAAACCTGTCCCTTTTTGGTAGGTTAGGCGAGGGCTTGGCGCTGGAGCTCGATGAGCTCGGCAATGCCCTTGTCGCCCAAATCGAGCAGGGCATTGAGGCGCTTGCGGTCGAAGGGCGCCTGCTCGCCAGTGCCCTGGAGCTCGATCATCTCACCGGTATCGGTGGCGACAAGGTTCATGTCGACCTCGGCGTGACTGTCCTCGGAATAATCTAGGTCGAGCAGGGTGTTGCCGTCGACAACACCCATGGAAATCGCGGCGACCTGGCCCGTGAGCGGAATGCGCTCGAGCTTACCCGCCTCGACCCACATGGCAAGGGCGTCGTGCAGCGCCACCCAGGCGCCGGTAATGCTCGCCGTTCGCGTGCCGCCGTCTGCCTGAATCACGTCGCAGTCGACGGTAACGGTGTACTCGCCGAGTGCCTTCATATTGACGACGGTGCGCAGGCTACGGCCGATCAGACGCTCAATCTCCATGGAGCGACCCTTGCGGTTGGCGTGCTCGCGCTTGCAGCGCTTGCCGGTCGATGCCGGCAGCATGGCGTACTCCGCCGTTACCCAACCGGCCTTGGCGCCCTTGCGCCAGCCCGGTACGCCCTCCTCGATGGTGGCAGCGCACAGCACGCGAGTATCGCCAAACTCGGCCAGGCACGAGCCGTGGGCGTGCTTCATGACGCCTCGAGTGAGCTTGATGGGGCGCAGCTCATCGGCAGTGCGGCCGTTGGCACGATTGACCTGCATATACTCCATAGAAAAATCCTTTCGGCAAAAGGTGAACGTGAGCCTTTGGTCGGTGACCTTATATCTATTTGAGTTCGTCGATATCGATATGCTCAATGCTCTTGAGCGGCTGGCCAAAGATAAAACTGCCCGCCACCGCAAACTCAGCAATGTTATCGGCCGTCGTTGCAAAACGATGCTGCGGCTCGGCTGCGTCGCCCGCCAGCTGCTCGCGGCGTGTGAGGATATCGGTCAGCTCGCGCGTAGTCTCCTCGGCGGAACTCACCACGCGCACCCCGGGCCCCAGCGCATGGCGAATAGGCCCCACGAGCAGCGGAAAATGCGTGCAGCCGAGTACCACGGTATCGATGCCGTGGTCGCGCAGCGGTTCAACCGTGGCGCCGACCAGCGCGCGTACGGCGGGCGTATCAAAGATGTCCTCGTTCTCGAGCCACTGCTCTTGCAGATGTGCGCCCGAGGCGAGCTCGTGCTCAACGACCTCGACAAAGCTCGAGGCAGGGCAGCCGTATACGTCGACGCCGGCATCCAGGTCCTGAATGGCACGCGTGTAAGCGCCTGAGCGGATGGTGAGGTTGGTGGCGAGCACGCCCACCCGGCGCGTGCGGGTGCTGTTGATTGCCGCGCGTGCGCCCGGTGCGATCACACCGATGACGGGGACGTCGAGCACCTGCTGGGCCAAACGCAAGGCCGCAGCGGTCGCCGTATTGCAGGCGATGACCATGATCTTGACGTCGTGCTTCGACAGCCAGCGGCCCGCCTGCAGTGCAAACGAGCGCACCTCGTCCTCGGTGCGGGTGCCGTAGGGACAGCGCTTGGTGTCGCCAAAGTAGTAGACGGACTCGTGCGGCAACGCCGTTGCGATGGCGCGTGCAACCGTCAGACCGCCCAGACCCGAGTCGAACACACCGATCGGACGCGTGTCACCTGCCAGATTCTCGATATCGGACATTACCTCACCAGATTCTCTCTCGAAAAGATATGGCTCAGAACGATAGGACCGCACTACGAACGGGCCGCGACGAGCAGCTCTGCCGTTGCCGCCCAGCCGTCGACAATCTTTCCGCGCGTGACGTAGGCGTTATCGCAGGCATCCAGGAACTCGGGCGCGCCGGCGCTGGTCAAACCGTTCTCGACCAGGCAGAACGTGCCCACGTGGTCAGCCATGTAGAAGTCGGACTCGGAATCGCCGAGCGCCAGCGTCTCCTCGCGCTCGATACCCAGGTGCTCGCAGAAACGTGCGATGGCAACGCCCTTGTTGAGGCCGGCGGGATTGATGTTAAACGCGCGGCCATCCTCGACGCGTTCGAGCTCGAGCGTCGTCGGCTTGGACAGATGCGTCAGGTGACCGTTGCAGGCCCAGACCAGGCCGCAGCCGGCCTCGTCAAGAATAGCCTGGACCTCGTCGTCGGGTACATCGCCGCGCATGCCGACGGTGACCTCGCGGTACTTGTAGCCGGTCGACATGTCGTTGTGGTACTCGATCTTATGCGGCCAGCGAGCGAGAATCCTCTCGCACACGCCGGTCTGCTCGATCACCTGATGCGGCGTGAGGCCGCAGGCGGGGTCGTAGGGCATATCGCCGGTCAGATACTCCCAATCGTTGGCCTTGAGATCGTACATGACCAGGCCACCCATCTCGCCGATGTAGGAGTTGAGGCCGAGCACGCGCGCATCCTCGTGGATCATGGTGCGGTTGCGGCCCGAGGTGGGGACCACCTGGATGCCGGCGCGGGCAAGTGCCACGACAGCCTCGACGAGCTTGGTCGAGGGGTTGCCGTCGTTGTCGCGCAGCACGCACGAGCCGGGCGCGAGCATGGTGGCGTCCAGGTCGGTAAAGACGTACTTAACCTTGGCAAGACGCTCGCGCATCTCGCCCGAAAGCTCAGCGACGGTCGGCAGGGTATTGTGGGACATGGTCACTCCATTTACGTAGAAGGGGCTTCTGGTCTTAGGCGTCGTACGCCGCAAGGGTGCGCTTGAGAATCAAACCGTCGCGCTCGCAAGGCTCGGGTCCGTTCTTGCGTAGCATACGCTCTTCCTCGCCCTTACCGGTCACGATGACCACGGCAGGACGGACGGTTTCGCGCACGGCAGTCTCGATAGCGGCAACGCGATCAGTCACGATTTGCCAGTTATCATTTCCCTGCGCTTGAACGTTGCGCGCGATCTCGGCGCAAATATCCTCGACATCCTCGGGGCCGGGGTCATCCTCGGTAATCACGATTCGGTCGGCATACTTGCCAGCGGCGATGCCCATCGTGGTGCGTCGATCGACACCCTTACCGCCCGTAGCGCCAAATACAACCGCCAGCTCGCGCTCGGGATAGTTCTCGTGCAGGTCACGCAGGAGTGTCTCGAGGCTCATGCCGTTATGTGCAAAATCGACGACGCCCAAGATTTTGCCCGATACGGACGGATAGAGCTCCATACGGCCGGGAACGAAGACGCCCTCAAAGCCGTGGACGATGCCCTCTTCGGAAATGCCCAGGGCCTCGGCGCAGGCAATAGCGGCAAGCGCGTTGGACACATTGAACTTAACCGGCGTGGGAATCACAATGTCGCGCGTAAAGCGGGGCGTGCGCACCGTTGCCACCACGCCGCAGTCGCCATTGCGAATCGCCAGCGCAAGCACGTCGGCACGCTCGTCGGTCAGGGAGAACGTCACCGTACGTTCGCAACGAGATGCCGCCTCGAGCACGCGATCGACCTTATCCATATCGAGATTGACCACGGCAAAACGGCTCTGCGAGAAAATTTTGAGCTTGCTGGCAAAGTAATCCTCGAGCGTCGGATGCTCAATCGGCGAAATGTGATCCTCGCCGATATTGGTAAAGGCGCCGACTTCAAAGGCGATCTTGCCCGTGCGCTCGTATTTGAGGCCCTGGCTCGATGCCTCCATAACCAGCCACGGGGCACCCGCCTCCGCAGCATGTGCGATGCGAGACTGCAGCAGAAAGGATTCGGGAGTCGTCAGCTTGGAAGGACCCGTCTCGATGCCGTCGTCGAACTCAATGCCCGTATTAAGAGCGGGTCGATGACAGCCCGTAAGCTTGGCCTCGTTGGCGAGAATGCCGCGCAGATAAAAGCTACAGGTCGACTTACCCTTGGTACCTGTAAAGGCGCAGACCTTCACCCTACCCGACGGGTGCCCATAAAAGGCATCTGCCACCACGGCGAGCGTGCGACGAATATCACTCACAATCACCGCGGGAAGATCAACATCGTAATCGACCTCGGAAACGTAGGCCACGGCGCCATCGGCGATTGCCGAAAGCAGGTACTCGCGCTTAAACGCGCGGCCCTTGCAGACAAACAACGTGCCCGGACGCACCTGGCGCGAGTCGTCAGTCGCAAACTCAATGCGCTGGTCGCACGAAGCGCTCGGTCTGGAAACAACAAGGTCATCTTCCTCGAGCAACTCTATATAGCGCATCAGAGTTAGCTTCTCTTGTGTCGGACTCGACATACAAAGACCTCTCTCGCTAAATTCAGCCTTAAAGGGCAAAAGACGTCCCGCGGCAGAAACGATGAAACATTCTGTATTATCAACCATCCTAATATGCCACCTGACCTTGCGCGCACTGCAGCCTTCTAAAAAATTGCATGGACTGTGCCGTGGGTTAATAAATGACAACAGTGTCCACCCCGTGTAAAAACAAGGAAATCTGGGTGCTATTCTTTATCCAAATGTCTTGATGTGCCTCATTGACTCACAATGCCGACCCATCATGCCCAAGCAAAGGATTCCAGATGAAACGACATTTCGAACGTCGCCGCCGCTCGGCACGCGTCCAGTTGACCCGGCACATCGTCTGCGCCTTCGCGACGGTCGTTGTGGCCCTTGCCACCATCATCGGCGCGAGCGGCTGTTCGTCCTCCCAGAACGCCTCGAGCACCTACACACTCGTCGAGAATGGCAAGCTCACCGTCGCAAGTGACTTGGCCACACCCCCGTTTGAATACGTCAACGATTCCGGCGAAGACCAGGGCTTTACCTATGAACTCATGGGTATGATCGCAGACGAGCTCGGTCTGGAGCTCAACTACTTGCCGGCGCAAAAGTTCGACGGCATTATCCCCATGGTCAAGCAGGGTGTAAAGACCGATGTCGGCGCATGTAACATCACGATTACCGACGAGCGCAAGGAAGAGGTCGACTTCACCGACCCCTATATCGACTCCAATCAGGGCGTCGCAGTTGCAAAGAACACTGGATACGACACGGTCGATAGCCTCAACGCACCGGGCGTCAAAATTGCCGTGCAGTCGGGCACCACGTCCGAGGAGTGGGCAATCGAGAACCTGCCGCAGGCAACCACCGTCAACTTTGACGACTGGACGGCAGCCTTCACCGCCGTCATGAGTGGTCAGTGCCAGGCGGTCGTATGCGACCTGCCCGTTGAGCAGTGGATGGTTTCGAACTCCTTTACCGGTATGGAGATCATCAAAGAGGTTCCGACGGGCGAGCAGTTTGGCATTGCCGTCTCTAAAGACAACCCCGGGCTGACACGGGCCATCAACGATGCCCTCACCAAGATCAAGAGCTCCGGCGCCTATGACAAACTGTACGAGAAGTGGTTTGGCATGGCACCCACGAGCGGGGCCGATAACGAGGATGCCTCGAGCTCAGACGACGCGACGGACGCTTCACTCGCCGTCACCTCGGCGACCGCCAAGTCAAACGAAGACAGCGGTAACGGCGTGCTCGGCGGCATCGCAACCCGCCTGACCTGGGAAGCGACAACGGGTAGCGACGAGGGCGACGTTTCGCAAATTGAGCTTGAGCTGCCCGAGGGCGGATCGTTTGAAAGCACCGATGTTAAGGTCACGCTGCTCGACGGACTGAACCAGACGGGTGTCAAGGCATCGTGCTCGCTGAACGGCTCAAAGCTCGTCATCAAGTTCGCCGATCCCGTCGCTGCCGGCTCGCAGATTCGCGTTGTTGTCCCCGACGTCGTATTCCCGAGCAACGCGGGTGCCTATGCCGTCACCGGCAGTTATGTCGCCGACGACGACAAGCGAAATCTTCCCGAGAGCCCCACCATCAGCGTCTCGGAGAGCACCATGGTGCAAGAAATCGTCGCTTGGCTCGATGCCCAGCCTTGGGTTGCCGCGTGGAACTCCAACCCGTTTTTGGGCATGTTCTGCAAGCCGCAGATTATCGTCACCTCAATCGCCTCGCTCTTTAAGGGCTGGGGCATAGCACTTGCCGTGACTGCCATCGGTTTTCCGCTCGCCATCCCCATCGGCTTGCTGTTTGCCTTTATGAAAATCAGCCATAGTCGTATGCTACGCGGCATCGCCGTGACATACATCAACGTCCTGCGCGGAACCCCGCTCTTCCTGCAGATCTACATTGCGTTCTTTGGGTTCCCTATGATCGGTCTCAACGTGCCCAATCTGCCGCTCGGCGTTGGCGTGCTAGCCATCAACTGCTCGGCCTATCTTGCCGAGATTTTCCGTGCCGGCATCGAGAGCGTACCGCCTGGTCAATCAGAAGCTGCCTACTCGCTTGGCATGACTTGGTCCCAAGTTATGTCGCGCATCGTGATCCCGCAAGCCGTACGTTGCGCTATACCGACTATGACCAGCGAGTTCGTTATGCTGTACAAGGACACGTCACTGCTTTCGAGCGTTGGCGTCATGGAGCTCATGCTGTTCTCCAAAAACCTCACGGCAACCACGGGCAACTTTACGCCCTACATTTGCGCCGCACTTTACTATCTGGTCGTGACGATTCCGCTCATCCACATCGTCACCAAGGTGGAGCACCGTCTCGCCGAGCGCAGCAAGCGCTAACCGCTCATACATAGCATTCGCAACCACGGCCCGCCGCTTCGTCTGAAGATCGGGCCGTGGTTTTTTCGGTTCGCTCGGCGCTTATGCCCTATCACGAAACAAAAGATTGGCATGATAGTAAAGATTATTTGACATCAACTGCCGCAATCCTTGCGGCAGTACACCTGAGCCGTCAGCAGAAAGGATCTTGCATGTGCGGTTTTGTCGGTTTTACCGGTACAGATGAACAGAGTGAGCTGGTTCTCACGGCCATGATGAATCGCATCATCCACCGTGGTCCCGATATGGGCGGCCAGCATATCGTCGACAACGTTGCCCTTGGCTTCCGTCGTCTTTCGATTCTTGATCTTTCCGAAGCTGGAGCTCAGCCCATGTCGAGCGACGACGGCAAGGTCACGATTGTCTTCAACGGAGAGATCTACAATTTCCAGGAGCTTCGCGCCGAGCTGGAAGCAGCCGGCTACGCCTTCCACTGCAACGCTGATACCGAGGTCCTGGTACACGGTTACGAGGAGTGGGGCGAGGACCTGGTCAACCGCCTGCGCGGCATGTACGCGTTCGTGATTCACGACCAGAACAAGAACAAACTCTTTGGCGCTCGTGACATCTTTGGTATCAAGCCGTTCTATTACTACCAGGCATCCGATGGCTCGCTGCTGTTTGGCTCCGAGATCAAGAGTTTCCTGGACCATCCCAAGTTTGAGAAGGCTGTCAACCACGACGCGCTGCGCCCCTACCTGACGCTGCAATTCCCCGCCACGGAGGAGACCTTCTTTAAGGGCGTGTTCAAGCTTGCCCCGGCGCATTGCTTTACGTATGACCTGACGACCAACACCATGGACATCAAGCGTTACTGGAGCTGTGACTTCACCGACGACAACTCCAAGACCTTCGAGGAGTACGTGGACGAGTGCGACAAGGTTGTGCACGAAAGCGTCGCTGCACACCGAATCGCCGATGTTAAGGTGGGCTCGTTCCTTTCTGGCGGCGTGGACTCCAGCTACATCGCCGCCTGTCTCATGCCCGACACCACGTATTCTGTCGGCTTCGATTACAAGAACTTCAACGAGACCAACTACGCTGCCGAGCTTTCCGACAAGCTGGGCATCAAGAATGTGCGCAAGATGATTACCGCCGACGAGTTCTTCGATGCGCTGCCCGATATCCAGTATCACATGGACGAACCGCAATCGAACCTGTCCAGCGTGCCGTTGTACTATCTGGCGCAGATGGCTTCCGAGGAGGTCACCGTCGTCCTTTCGGGCGAGGGTGCCGACGAGCTGTTTGCCGGCTATGAGTGGTACGAGGACACCCCCGAGATGCGCTCCTTTAAGAAGCGCGTGCCGCTCGGCGTACGTCGCGCCCTGGGCTCGCTCGTTCAGCATCTCCCCTACTTTAAGGGCCACAACTTCCTGACGAAATGCGCCGAGGTTCCCGAGCGTTGGTATGTGGGTCAGGCAAAGGTGTTCGATCCCTCCGAGGTCGACGAGGTGCTCAAGCCCGCTTATGACACCGGCAAGAACGCCGCCGAGATGTGCGCCGAGTACTACAAGCAGGTTCCCAACTGCTGCGAGCTTTCCAAGAAACAGTATCTGGATATGAACATGTGGCTGCCGGGCGACATCCTGCTCAAGGCAGACAAGATGTGCATGGCGCATTCTCTGGAGCTTCGCGTCCCGTTCCTGGACAAGAAGGTCATGGAGTTTGCCGAGCACATTCCCGCCAACTACCGTGTTAACGAAGAAGGCTGCAAGCTCGTTCTGCGTCACGCTGCCAACCGCACGCTGCCCGACGAGTGGGCAACGCGCAAGAAGGTGGGCTTCCCCGTACCGGTCAAGTTCTGGCTGCGCGAGCAAAAGTACTACGACTACGTAAAGGAATACTTCACCGCACCGTGGGCTGCCGATTTCTTTGACACCGATGCGCTCATGAAACTGCTTGACGATCACTTTGAGGGTCGCGCGCTCAACCAGCGCAAGATCTATACCGCGCTGACGTTCCTCATCTGGTACAAGCGCTTCTTTATCGACGAGGACAAGGGCGCCGAAGTCGCCGTCATGCTCGCGAAAAAGTCCGCCGAGGTGACGTCGCTTCAGTAAGCATCAGCGGATTGCAACAGTTTCTTCCGGTCCGGATGTGAGTCTATCCGGACAGGTGGAGTGGGGACGGGGCCCGTTCGAAAGAGCGGGCCCCAATTTTTTTCCACCGTGCGAGGGCGGTCGTGATCCGTCGTTTGCTCAGGGCGTGCCTGCGCGTGCAATGGCTGCGCGGCCGCGCTCGGTGTAGGCGATCCAGTCTTCGCCCGTCCTGAGGGCGACGGCCTCCGCAAAGAGTCTCAGCGGCGGGCAGGCTTCCTCGCGTTCTCTGAGCGTGACGACACACATGCGCCAGGGAGCACGCTCCCAGCCAGGCATCACGGAGACGATGCGCCCCGACTCGAGCTCCTCGACAACGTGCGCAAGCGAGAGGTCGACGGCGATGCCTCTGTCCTCCAGGAGAAGTTCCTTGAGCGCGATCTGGTCGTGCGTGATGAAGACGTTCTTCCATTCGAGGATCTCCGACTCGATCCCGTCCCTGTAGAGGCGTCTCACGGGATTGAGGTTGACGGTGCGAAGCAGCAGTCCCGTGTGGCGCACAAGGTCGGCGGGTGTTTGCGGCGTGCCGTGTCGCCTCAGGTATGCGGGCGTCGCGAGGACGCAGGTGGAGGTGACGTGGTAGAGGCGAACGACGAGATCCTCGGCGACGGCGGGCACGTCGCTCAGAACGATCGCGTCGACGGCGCCGGCGCGAAGCCCGGCGAGCGTCGCCTCGGGCTGGAGCACGAACGAGAGGTTCGGGTGCTCCCGTGCATAGGAGACTAGTGCCTTCGAGAAGTAGAGGCGGGAGATCTCGATCGGAGCCGCGAAGCGGATGCGCATTTTCTCGCCCGTCGCCTGATGGAGTGCGCGCGCGTTTTCAAGGTTGCGCAGCGCGGGCTCGAACGCGGCGAGAAAGGCCCTCAGCTGCGGCGTCGGACGATAGGGGCGCGTGTTCTTGTCGAAAAATGCAAAGCCCATCTCGCGCTCCATGCCTGAGACGAGGCGAGAGCACTTGGAGAGTTCG
>USAY01000024.1 GCA_900552755.1 uncultured Collinsella sp. | reverse complement strand
TCGTAGCGCTTGACGAGGTTTTCGACGTGGACGATGTCTGTCATGAGGCGGCCCTTCTGTTGTTTGCGGCCCGGTACGATTGCATCATCGCAGGAGCTGACGGCGCGCACCAGTGAGCTTTGTCACGAGTGCGGGGCTTGGTCGCGTGGCCTGCTGACGCGACCGCCCCGCCGCGTGGGAGGAATGTCACGCTTGCTCTGAGTGGCGCCTCCCCCGTGAGCGGCATCGCGTACAATACCCGTATGAACAGGCTATTCGACAAATCGATCGTGCTGGCGTGCTGCATCGCAGCCGCCACGGGCCTTGCTGTGGATGCTCGCCTGGTCGCGGCGTTTTGCCTTGGCGTTGTCATCGCCGCGCTGGCCGAGGTCGCGCAGGGAGAACGCGCCCGTCGCGCCAGCGAGGCCGGCAGCTACGCCTACGTCATCGCGGCTGTCTTCGTGCCGCCGTTTGTGCCGTTTGCGCCTCTCGCCCTCTATGACATCGCGCGGCGGGCGCGCCGTGAGCACGCCTGGGCCGCGCTGGGCATTGGCGCCACCTTTGTCTTTGCGCTCGTCGCGGACCTTCGCGCCGACGCGCTCACCGCCCGAACGCTCCTGCTGACCGCCATCCTTTCGGTCGCCGCCACGTTGCTGTCGCTGCGCACCGCGCAGCTGGAGCGCGAACAGGAACGCATGCGTCGCGCCCGCGACAAGCTGCAAGAACGCGCCCTGGCGCTCGAGGCGCGCAACCGCGACCTTGCCGACCGCCAGGACTACGAAGTCGAGCTCGCGACGCTCGCCGAACGCGCACGCATCGCGCGCGAGATCCACGACAACGTCGGCCACCAACTTACGCGTGCCTCGCTGCAAACCGAGGCCCTGCGCGTGATCCACGCCAACGAACCCGGCGTCGCCGCCGACTTTGCCGACGTCAAGCGCACCGTTGACGAGGCGCTTCAGCTTGTACGCTCGAGCGTCCATGCGCTCAACGACAACGCGGCCAATCTCTCCGTACAGCTCGAGCGCATCGTGGATGACGCGCGCTCAGATGGCAGCCCGCAGATTGAGCTTGAGGTTTTGGCCGAGCATGCGCCAGCCAACGTCGTCAACTGCTTTGCCGCGGTCCTACGCGAGGCGCTCTCCAACACCATGCGCCACGCTCACGCCCAAAACGTCACCGTGCGATGCATGGAGCATCCGTCGTTTTACCAGCTCATCGTTACCGACGACGGCGAGGGCGGGATCCGGGCGCGCGGTCGCGGCGCCACGGAAGGCATGGGGCTCGGCTCTATGCGCGAGCGCGTCGAGGCGCTTGGCGGCACCTTCACCGCCGGCCCGCGCACCGGCGCCCCCGGCTGGCGCGTGTTTGCCACCGTTCCCAAACAACAAGGAGATGAGGCCCGATGAGGCTCATTGTTGTCGACGACGACCGCCTGGTGGTCGATTCGCTCAAGATTATCCTGGGTGCCCAGCCGCACATCGAAGTCGTGGGCACCGGCGCCGACGGCAACGACGCGGTCGCGCTCTACGCCGAGCATACCCCCGATATCGCGCTGCTCGACATCCAGATGCCGGGGCGCGACGGCCTTTCGGCGGCGCGCGAAATCCTCGAGCGCGACCCTGCGGCACGCGTGGTGTTCCTGACGACGTTCTCGGATGATGAGTACATCGTGTCGGCGCTCAAGCTGGGCGCCCGTGGTTACCTAATCAAGACCGATGTCGCCGCCATCCCGCCGGCATTGGCGCAGGTCATGGACGGCAAACGCGTGCTCGAGGGCAAGGCGATCGAGGATGTTGACTTTGACGGGATGGGTGACAAGGCAGGCACGCCCCACCGACCTGCAGCCTTTGCCAGCCTGACCGACCGCGAGTTCGAAGTTGCCGAGCTCATCGCCCGCGGCCTCGACAACAAGGAGATTGCGGCCACCGCCTATATGGGTGAAGGCACCGTGCGAAACCACATCAGCTCGATCCTGGCCAAAATGGGCCTGCGCAACCGCACCCAAATCGCCATCGCCTACCTGCGAGGGTAACTCAAAGAATCGGCAACTCAGTTGCGGTGAAATACGGACTACTGTGCCCCCTAGGGCCGCCAAACAGTCCGCATTTCACCGCAACTTATAAAGCAGTCGCACAAAAGTGCCGCCACGGAGGAGGGAGATGCCTCCGTGGCGGCTGGGGGTGGGGTGGGGGCTATGTTTCCGGCTCCCCGGCAGCCGCCCGGGACCCTTGGCCCCGGGCGTTGTCAGTGCGCCTAGCGCTTACGGATACCCCAGACCAGGGCTCCGACGCCAGCCATGGCGATGACAAATGCCATGAGCAGCGCGGCTGCCTGCTGGTCGCCCGTGGTGGGCAGATAGCCCTTGACCGTCTTGACGATGTTCGTCACGGTCTTGGGCGTACCGGGGTCGGGCGTCGGCGCGGGCGTTTCGGGCTTCTTGTACGTGTTGTTGAACACGATGCCCTCGACGCTCTTGTCGCCCTTGGCATAGGCGACGCTCGCCTTGAGGTTGCCCTCGCCGTCATCGACCACGTTGACGGTCGCGGTAAAGACGGACTTGTCGTAGGTCATACCGGCCTCATCGCCCTTGACCTCGCTGATGGTGTAGACGTACGTACCAGGCTCGCTGTACTCGAACTTGTCGAAGCTGATCTTGCCGTCGGCATCGTTGGTGACGGTGGACTCAACGTCCTCGCCAACGAGCTTAAAGCTAAACTCGTCCTTCTTGAGCTCGCGTCCCTCGAGCACCTTGATGGCGCTGATGGAGACCTGCGTGGGCATGGCGTGGTACTTGTTGGTAAAGCCAGCGGACTCGGTGGTTCCCTTGAGCTCGTGCGTCGCGGTCAGTGTGCCGTCGCCGTTGTCGGAGACGGTGGTCACGACGGTGTAGGTCGCGCCGTCATAGGTGACGCCCTTGTACAGGCCGAGCGCGTTGGGGCAAGCCTCGCGCAGCGTGTACGTGTGCGTGCCGGGCGCCTCGTAGCGGATCGGGCTCAGCGTTACGGTGCCGTTGGCGTCGTTGGCGCCACTGGCGACAACCACGCCGTTCTCGAGCAGATCAAACGTAAACTCACCGGCTGCAAGGTCGCGTCCAGTCAGGCGCTTGACCGTCTTGACCTGATCGGTCACCACAGAATCGGTAGGCGTCACGCTGTAGGTGTTGGTGAACGTGAAGGCCGCACCATCGTCGCCTTCGCGCTTGACGCTCAGATGTCCGGCACCGTCGTCAGTCACGGTGTAGGAAACCTTGCGCGTAGCGTTGGCGTCGTTGGTCACGCCAGGGGCGCTACCGGACTCGGTCACCGTGTAGGTAAAGGTGTGCGAGCGCGGAGTAGCGGCGGCAGGCTCGTTCTCGTCCTCGGATTCATCAGCGTTAACGTCAACGTCGGCCTCGTCGGTCTCTGCCTCGTCGGCTTCGGCTTCGTCGGCATCGGCTTCATCGGCTTCGGTCTTGTCGGTTGCATCGTCCGTCACGCCCAGGGCGCGGTTGAGGTCCTCGAGCGTAAAGTGGATCTTGCCAAAGTCCACGTTGCCGGCCGCGTCGTTGGTTGCGGTCGCGTGCTCGGGCATCGGGGCGCCCGCCTCGTCGGCGGTCACGGTGAAGGTGAACTTACCCGCGATGTCGGCCGGGGTCAGGCCCTCGGCGGCCTGGAGCTTCTTGGTGCCGGCGAGCGCGGCATCAACGGCATCGGCGCCGTAGACGTTCTTGAACTCGGGCTTGATGCCGTCGTAGACAGGCTTCGCCGTCAGGGTACCGTTGCCGTTATCGACGACGATGACCTTAAAGCTAAAGCTCGGCGTTTCGGCCGTGATGCCCTTGGCCGCGAGCTGCGGCGTGAACTCAAAGGCGGTGTAACCGATAGTCCATGCAAGCCTGGCATCCTTATCGGTGCGGATAGCGCGCTTGGCATTCACCAGGTCGGCGAGCATCTCGGTGGTGTAATGCAGGAAACCGAAGCTTACCTGCCCATTAACGTTGGTAGTGCACGTGCCCTCAATGGCTTCCTTCTCGCCTGCGTAGGCGATGCCAAAGTAGAACTCGCCGTCGGCCATCGGGCGACCGGTCAGGGTCTTGGTGGCAACGACCTGAGCGGCTTCACCACCAGTCGTGTTAGTCGTAGCGCTATAGCTGTTGACGAACGGGACCACGGCGCTGCCGACCGCAGCGGCACCAGTCTTGTACTCGGTCACCAGCGTGCCCTCGGGGCCGCCAGAAACGGTCGTCGTGGCGGTGAGCGTACCGGCGGTGTCGTCGGCGATGGCGATTGTCACGGTGCGGACAGCGTCGTCGTAGGTGTAGCCGGGCTGGTCGTCGTTCTTCTCGGCCACGGTGTATTTGAAGGTCTTACCGGCGTCAGCCTGCGTAAACTTGACCTCATGACCGGCCAGGATGTCAATCAGGCCGACCGTTCCCTCTGCCGTCGCGGGGGACTTGAATTCGTTGGCTCCGGGCAGCAGGCCAAGTGCGTTGGCCGAAGCCTCGTCGGCAGGCGTCACGGTAAAGGTGAACTGGCCCTCGGTCATGGGACGTCCGGAGAGGGTCTTGCTGAGCTTGAGGCCGCCGGCCGCGGTGTAGTTGAGCTCAGTGCGGTACGTGTTGGTAAAGCGTCCGTTTTCCTTCTTGGCGACGTTGGCGATCAGCTTGCCCTCGCCGTTCTCAGTCACGGTCACTTCGGCGGTCGCGACATGCTCGTCATACGTCATGCCGACCGTGCTGCCCGCGTTCTCGCGGATCTCGTACTTGTAGGTTCCGGCAGCCGTGTAGCGAATCTTGCCGAACTTGATGGCGGCGATGCCGTCCTTCGCGTCGCGCTTGTTCACGGTTACGGTTGCAGGATTGGGCAGCGGGGTGCCGTCGGGGGCGGTGATGGTAAAGCTGAACTCGTCCCCATCCGTCCACTCGCGACCGTCGATGGCCTTGCTCAGGCCAAAGTCGAGGTCTGCATCGGTCGGGGTCACGCTGTAAGTGTTCTCGAAGGTCGCAGGCGTGGCGCCCTTCAGGACATGCTCGGCCTTGAGGGTGCCATCGCCGTTGTCCGTGATGGTGGTCTCGATGGTGAACTTGGCATCGCTGTAGGTAATGCCCTTGCTGGTGGTTCCGCCGTTGACCTCGCGCAGCGTGTAGATGTGCTTGCCGGGCTTGTCGTAGGTGATCTTGTCCATTGCAATCTTGCCATCGGCAGTGTTGGTGCCCTTGGCAACGACCTTGTCGCCCTCGACGAGCTTGAAGCTAAACTCGCCGTCCTTGAGCGTGCGACCGGTCAGAACCTTGGTCGCGGTGATCTGGTCGGTGACACTGAACTCGTTGGGGTTCGGCTTATAGCTGTTGTTGAACTTCGCCTCGCCGGCTCCCTTCAGCTCATGCGTAGCGTTGAGCGTGCCGTCACCGTTGTCGGTGATGGTCGTCTCGATGGTGTAGGTCTTGCTGTCGTAAGTGATGCCATTGCCGGCGTCGCCCGGGACCTCGCGCAGCGTGTAGGCGTGCTTGCCGGCCTCGGTGTAGGTGATCTCGCCCATCGCAATGTTGCCGTCGGCGTCATTGGTACCGGTGGCGACCACGTCGTTGCCCTCGACGAGCTCGAAGGAGAACTCGCCGGCCTTGAGGTCGCGGCCGGCCAGGACCTTGGTCGCCGCGATCTTGTCGGTGACACTCGACTTGCCAGGATTCGGCTTGTAGGTGTTCTCGAAGATCGCCTTCTCGGCGTTCTGCAGCTTATGCTCCACGCTGAGGGTACCGTCGCCGTTGTCCGTAACCGTAGTCACGATGGTGTACTCGGCGGTGCTGTAGGTAACACCGTTCTCGGTGGTACCGGCCTTGGACTCGCGCAGCGTGTAGGTGTGTTCGCCGACCTCGGTGTACGTGACGGGATCCATCATGATCTTGCCGTCGGCATTGTTGGTGCCGGTAGCGACAACAACGTTACCTTCGACGAGCTCAAAGCGGAACTCGCCGGCCTTGAGGCCGAGGTCGCGCCCGGTCAGGACCTTGGTCGCGGTAATCTTGTCGGTGACGCTGGAATCCTTGGAACCAGGCTTGTAGGAGTTGGTGAACTTCGCCTCGTCGGCGTCCTGCAGCTTGTGCTCGACGTCGAGCGTGCCGTCGCCCTTGTCGGTGATGGTGGTCACGATGGTGTACTCGGCGGTGCTGTAGGTAATGCCGGCGACATTACCCTTGGCCTCGCGCAGCGTGTAGGTGTGCTTGCCGGGCTTGTCGTAGGTGATCTTGTCCATTGCAATCTTGCCGTCGGCGGCGTTGGTGCCCTTGGCAACGACCTTGCCGCCCTCGACGAGCTCGAAGGAGAACTCGCCCTCAGCCATGTCGCGGCCGGTCAGGAACTTGGTCGCGGTGATCTGGTCGGTGACGCTCGTCTCGACAGGCGTCACGCTATAGGTATTGGTGAACGTAAAGGCTGCGTTGCCATCCGGCTTGCGGGACACCCTCAGATTGCCCTTGCTGTCATCGGTCACGGTGAAGGAAACCTCGCGCGACAGCTTGGCGTCGTTGGTCACGCCGGCAACCTTACCGGACTCGGTCACGGTGTAGGTAAAGGTGTGCTCGCGCTTCTCGGACTTCTCGCCCAGAGCCTTGTTAAGGTCGTCGAGCGTAAAGGTGATCTTGCCAAAGTCGACCTTGCCCTTGGCATCATTGGTCACGCTCGCGTTCGCGGGCATGGGTGCGCCCTCTTCACCGGTCACGGTAAAGGTGAACTTGCCGTTGATGTCGGCCGGGGTCAGACCGTCGGCGAACTGCAGGTTCTTGATGCCCGCAAGCGATGCCTCGGCAGCATTCGCGGTGTAGGCGTTCTTGAACTTGATACTCTTGACGTCCTCGGCGCCCTTCAGCTTGTGCGTGGCCACCAGCTGGCCCTTGCCGTTATCGCTGATGGTCGTCACGATGATGTAGAAGTTTTCGTCGTAGGTGACACCGCCGGCATTGCCCTTGACCTCGCGCAGCGTGTAGGTGTGCTGACCGATCTCGGTGTACTTGATGGCCTTGAACGTAACGTTACCGTTGGCGTCATTCTTGACGGTCTCGATAAGCTCAGAGTCCTCGCCCTTGGCCTCGCGCAGCTCAAAGCTGAACTCGTCGGCCTTGAGGCCACGGCCGGTCAGAGACTTGACGGCCTCGATCTCGTCGGTAACGCTCGAATCGACGGGGCTTGCAGCGTAGATGTTCTTGAACTCAGTCTCGCCCGAAGTCACCTGTACGTCAGCGCTGAGCTCGCCCTTCTTGTTGGGCGTTACCGTCACGGTAATCTCCGCGACATTCCCACTGTAAGTGATGCCATCGATAGTTTGGCCGGCGTTCTTCTCGCTGACCTTGTAGACGTACGTGCCAGGTTCGGCGTATTCGATCGTGCCGAAGTCGATGGCAGCCTTGCCCTGGTCCAGGTCAGCCTTGTGCACGATCGCAGTCGTAGCCGCAGGCATCGGGGCACCGTTCTCGGACGTCAGACCAAACTCAAACTTGTCCTCTTTCGTCCACTCGCGACCCTCGAGCACCTTGGTCAGGCCAAAGCCGGCCTTGGTGTCAACCTTTGCCGGCGTCATGTCGTACTTATAGCTGATCTTGCCGTTGTTGCCCAGGTAGGAATTGACATGCGTCGCGGTCGCCTTGGCAGACACGTTGTTCCACTTGGGGCTGAGAACGTCGGTCGCGGTACCAGTGCTGTTGCCGCCCACGCTGCCCTTGGTAGTGTGGAGCTCATCGATAAAGGCCAAACGCGCGGTTCCCACGCTAAACGAAAGGTTGCCGTCCTCGTCGGCAACAAGAGCGCCGTCAAACTTCGCTGCGTCGCCGCCGACAAACTCGATGACAGCAGTGACGGGCTTGGCCTCGCCGTTCGAGCCCCGCTCCTCAAACTCATCCTTGTAGTAATAGGTGCCAGTATCTGCCAGCGAATTCTTTGCAGGCTGCGTGCAGTCCTTATCCGCGTAAATGGGAGTCTGCTTCTGGAAGTAGTAGTAGCGGTTGGTGTCGGCCGGCTCAAAGGTCGCAACCGTATCACCCAGCGCACCACCGCTCCACTTGTTCGCGTAGAAGCTCACGGTCTTGGTGCCGTCAACGACAGTCGTATTATGCTCGATGTAGTTCTTGAGCCCTGCTACCTTCTCGGGCGTAAACAGGTTGTCAAGTGCGGCGCTCTTCACGCTCGAGGCATACTTCACCTGAATGGGCTTAACGTTGTCGGCCGAAAGCTTGCCGTCTACGGTCTTAAAGTGACTCAGCGGAATCAACGACGCAGGAATGTTAACCGTTACGATATCGCCCTTCCGGGGATTGTCATCGCCAGCACGCTGCACGGTGATGAGCAGGTCTTTTGCCTTGCCGGAAAACTCGTAGGTGTCGGTATTGGTTTCCTTGTTGACCGTCTTGCTCGCCTTGGTAAACGACATGCCGTTGATGACGACTTCGGTAAATCCGTCGACCTGCATAAAGTCGCCCAGCTCGTCGGTAAACGTGATGTAGCCGGACTTGGTCTCGTCGTAGCCCTTATGGATTTCGGTCGGATAAGGCGGCTCCGATGTGATGGCCTGTGAGATGTCGTCGAAGACCTTCTTGAGCTCTTCAGCATTGGTCGCCGACTTGTAGTAGTCGGACTTTTCCGCGCGCGTGCCAAGCTCGTCGCTCGCATACGACGTGGCATCGGGATAATTACTCGACACGGCGTGCATAAACTTGTTGACGTCGCTTGTCCCCTTTTTCGAGGGATCGGCAACAGGGTCCGCTCCACTAAAGATGCCGATGGTATAAACGGTGGCCTTGCCATCCTTCATCTTCTTGGCAGCCGTCACGGCAGCATTGGCGACGTCAGAATCAAACTCGCTGTAGCTCGTTGGCTTGCCGTCGGTAAAGAACACAACGACCTTCTTGGCGCCCTCGCGTCCAAAAGTTTTAATGTTTTTCTCGGCTTGTTTCATACCATAATCGGCACGCGTAGCGCCAGCAGGCTCGATAGAATCGATCGTTCCCTTAAGACCCTTTGCGCCGCCAACCGTGCACGCTGTCAACTCTTGCATTGTCTGCGAATAGTTGTAGCTATGGCCGCCGGAGCGGTACTTGTCGTTTCCAACTTTGTCGGTCTCATCACCCGCAAACTTAACAATGGCAACCTTATGCTGCCTATCGACACCCTCGATACCTTCGTTTTGTTTGGCGATGGTGTCGATAAAGCTTTTCGCAGCGCTCTTCAGCGCATCGATACGCTTGGTGGAATCTCCACCACCCATAGGATCATTCATCGAGCCGGATGCATCCAGCACTAGCACGATGTCGAGTGGCGTGGTGACTGTCACGGTTGAATTAGACGTCGAGGACATCGCCGAAAGCGTGGTCACAAAATCTGACACTTCGTTTTCTCCGGTTGCCTCAACCGTTTTGTCGGTCCAGATTCGACCGACGTTTTGAGTCGTCACCTTATTGCCGCTGTGGCCGGCCGCCCATTTTTCCCAGCGTCCGCTGGTGTCGGGGTCGACGACCGTCGGCCCGCTCGCTGTCGGCCCGTCCATTCCCGTACTGGACCTGGCGTTGGCCTCGGGCAGCATGGCGAATGCTGCGGCGGGCAATACCAGCACTACGGCCAGTATCACCGCCAAGAGACCCCTCGTGTACTTACCCATCGCGTCTCCCTTCTCGCAGGCTCAGACCTTGCATCAGCCTAAAGTTACGAAATGAGACACAATTAGGGCAGGTGACACATGTTCCAGATTCGTTTTTAGGCGTGAGACAAATGTCTCACCAAAGTTGAGACACGGCGTTTTCGCAGGAAAACAGGTGCGACTCGGAGCCGACAGGCCAAAATGATCCGTTTTCCTCCGTCCCCGGGGAATCAATTGGTGGCGCTCGCCACAAAACTGGCCCATCTACTACGTTTGGCCCGATACCACCGACCATAACCGCGTTTCGTGAAAAACGGCAAGCGTTTTACCTGCGATTTTCTTTTCGCAGTATTTGTCGTGGTCGGGGGTTGCCGCCTGAACATAGTAGATGGGCCCATTTTGTGGCTGACGGGTCACGTGGCGGCCCTCGCAGGGCCAAAATGATCCGTTTTCCTCCGTCCACGGGAGATCAAGGGCTGTTACGGATATGGTGACATTTCAAAACTATGCCGGTTTACTACGATAAAAATGAGATCCCCGACCACGCGTGACTTTTTCGCAAAACTGCAAGCCGTCTACCTGCGATTTTGATTTTGCCAAATGCGGTGTGGTTGGGGGTAGGCGATTTATCGTAGTAAACCGGCATAGTTTTGTTCGCGGCGGCTCCACCGCTCGTTTAAGCGCGGGGCCGGTGGGGCATTTTTGCCCCACCGGCCCCATCCCAGCGCTATTCCGGTTTGGTTTCTACCGTGGGAGTCTTGTCCGCCGCGACTGGAGTGCGGGCGGTGTCCATAGTCAGGCAATGTTTGGGGCAGCTCTCGATGCACTCGCCGCACACCACGCAAGCGTACGGATCGATCGACCACGTTCCGCCCTTGCGATCGACCGCAAGTGCACCCGCCGGGCAGCGGCGCGCGCACATGCCGCAGCAAATGCACACGTCCATGTCGTTAACGATGTGCCCACGCAGGCGCTCGGGTGCCGCGAGCTTCTCCTGCGGATAGCACACCGTTACCGGCTGCTTGACCATAGAACCCAAGGCCGTCTTGGCAAATGTCAGCAAACTCATGCCGCGCCTACCTTTCCGTGCAGCTAATGCATGGGTCGATGGTCAGGATAATCATGGGCACGTTGGCAATGAGCACGCCCTGCAGCGCATGTGTCAGACCCGCCAGGTTCTGCGACGTCGGCGTGCGCACGCGGAAGCGGTCCAGGTTCTTGGTGCCGTTGCCGCGCACATAGTAATACGCCTCGCCACGCGGCTGCTCAATCACAACCTCGCCGCGCGCGCCGTCGGCCGGCGTGAGCTTGGTACGCCCACCGATACCGTCGTGCGGAATCTTGCCCACAAGCTCCTTGATGATGTCCATAGCCTGCGTGACCTCGGCGCAACGCACCTGGCAGCGGGCATAGCAGTCGCCATCGGTAGCGACAATTGGCTCAAACGCAGCCAGATCCGCATAGGCGCCGTCGCCGAACATGCGCACGTCATAATCCACGCCCGAAGCGCGACCGAACGGACCGACCATCGAAAGCTCCAGCGCATCCTTCTTGCTGATCACACCCACCCCATGCAGGCGCTCGCCGCAGCTGACATCATCCAAAAACGTATGCACCAGGGCCTCGTAATCGGGACGCATGGCATCGAGCGTCTGGACAATGCCCGCCAGCTCGGAGTCCTCAATATCGTGCTTAAGGCCGCCGATCTCGTTAATCGAAAGAATCACGCGCCCGCCGCAGGTGCTCTCGAAGATCTTGAGGATCTGCTCGCGCAGGGTCCACGAACGATAGAACAGCGCCTCAAAGCCAAAGGCGTCGGCAAGCAGGCCCAGCCACAGCAGATGCGAGTGGATACGCGACAGCTCGTGCAAAATGGTGCGGATATACTGCACGCGACCAGGGACCTCGATGTCGAGCATGCGCTCGCAGGCACTGGCATAGCCGCAGCTATGGCCCACGGCGCAGATGCCACAGATGCGCTCGGCGATGTAGCCAAACTGATGCATGTCGCGCTTTTCGGTG
Source organism: uncultured Collinsella sp. (assembly GCA_900552755.1). Lineage (GTDB taxonomy): Bacteria > Actinomycetota > Coriobacteriia > Coriobacteriales > Coriobacteriaceae > Collinsella. Next base: position 9,198 of record USAY01000024.1, on the reverse strand, counting down.
AGCTTCTCGAGCCCGCGGTGCACAAAACCGATCTGCGGAATTGCCTCGATAACGCGGTCGTCCTCGAGCACTAGGTCCAGGTGAAGCGGCTCGGGCAGCACTGGATGCTGCGGGCCAAAAGGAATAACGGAGCGATGTGCCATGGACCTTACGCCTCCTTTTTCTGCTTATCGCGGGCGGCCTTGGCGGCAAGCGCCGCGCGGACCTTGGCCGCTTTCTCGGGATCCATGGCGGCGAGCTTTGCCTCCATCTCGGCAGCTTTAAGCGCAGCCTTGGCAGCGGCCTCGTCATGCTGGGCATCGGAGCCGGCAGCCGCAGCGGGCTGGGCAGTGGCAGCGTCCGCGGTGCCACTGCCATCTGTGGCGCCCTCCCCCGCAGCAGCCGCCGCAGCGGCGGCCTTCTCGGCAGCAGCCTTGCGCGCCTTGGCCTCGGCGGCGGCGCGGACCTTCATGGCCTTCTCGCGCGCGGCCTTCACCTCGGGCGTGATCACGCTCATGGGCTCGGCAGTCGAGACCTGGTAGAAAAAGCCCTTAAAGTCGATTTGCATATCGGTGATGGCAAGGCCAAACAGGTCGTGCGCCTCGTTCTCAAACGGGAACACCGCCGGATAGTACGAGCTGATGGACGGGATCTCCTGGTACTGGTCGATACCCTCGACCACCAGATTCTCAATCGCATAGCTGCCGTCCTGCGCAATATGTTCCTGAGCAGCGTGAACGTTGATAAACGTATAGACCAAGCGATACGAGCCGTCGTCCACGCAGCGCTCGGCGTGCATCTGCACAAAGCGCGCGCCGGCGCCCTTGAGCGCCTGAACATGCGGCAGCAGCTCATCGATCCCGACGGTGGTATAGATTGCCTTTTGCATTACTCGGCCTCCTTTGCAGCGGCGGGCGTAGCGGCAGGCACGTCGACAGCGGCGCTCGCATCGGCACCAGCCCCATCCCCGGCCCCCGCAGCAGCCACAAACCCGTCCTCGCCCAGCTCAACGCCACCGTCCCAGGCAGCGGCGCCGCCCACGGTGAGTGGATCGCCGCCGGCGCGCATCACGGCCTCCTTCTGGTCCAGAATGCTGCACGCCTCCACGATGGCATCTATCACGGTCTCGGGGCGAATGGCGCACCCGGGCGCGTACACGTCCACGGGAATCGCGCGGTCCACGCCGCCGATCACGTTGTACGCATCGCGGAACACGCCGCCCGAGCACGCGCAAATACCGCACGCCACCACGCACTTGGGCTCGAGCATCTGGTTGTAGATCTGACGCACGACGGGCAGGTTCTGCGCGTTGACCGAACCCGTCACCAAAAAGATGTCCGCATGCTTGGGATTGCCGGTGTTGACTACACCAAAACGCTCTGCATCAAACAGTGGGGTAAGCGAGGCCAGCACCTCGATATCGCATCCGTTGCAGCTCGAGCCGTCGTAATGAATAACCCACGGCGAGCGCGACATTTTATGATCCATAAACGCCGCCTCCTAAATAAACACGTCGACGAGGATGGGCATAAGGTTGAGCAGGCCAAACACCAGCGCCACGCCCCAGCCGAGCTTAAAGCAGCTGCGCCAGGTGCTACGGGCAAAGGTGTTATCGATCAGCACCTCGACAAAATACGTCGCGGCCATCACGACCAGGGCAACGATCCAGCTCACCGGGTTGTCCCAAACAAAGAACATGCCCACCCACATCAAAAACAGCACGGTCTCGCACCAGTGCATGAGCGTCATCTTTGCCAGCGTGCCGCCGCTCATCTCGGTGGCAACGCCCTGGACAATCTCCTGATGCGCGTGATGCGAATACGAAAGATCGAACGGCGACTTGCGCAGTTTGATGGTAAGCACCGCAAGCAGCGCGAGGAAAATGGGCGCACTGTACACGACGATGGGGGCCGACTGCCCCGTCACGGCGATGGAATCGAAGCTGTCGGTGGCAAGGTACAGGCCCACGCTCATCAGCAGAACGGCGGGCTCGTAACTCATGACCTGCAGCAACTCACGGTCGGCGCCGACCTGCGCAAATGGGCTTTGCGTCGAGGCGGACGCCAGCACCACAAAGATTGCGGCGAGCGTCACCATAAAGGCGCACAGCAGCGTGTTGGAACCCGACACAAAGATGCCGCCGCCCACGACGGTGAAGATGAGCGCGCATGCCATATAGGTGTCGTCCATGGTGTTTACGCTGGCAGGGGCCTTGCGCAGCAGCTTGGCAACGTCGTAGAAAGGCTGCAGCAGGCGCGGGCCCACACGGCCCTGCATGCGGGCCGAAAGCTTACGGTCAAGACCGTCGATCAGGCCGCCCACAATCGGCGCGATCAGGGCAAACGCCACGGTACCAATAAATATGCCCACGACGCCCGAACCTTCGAAATACTTGCCGCGCAGCACCGAGGGCGCGCTCATGGCAAGTCGCTCGGGCCCAATCCACGCGCAACACAGCAGCGCAAACAAGATAATGCTGCAGCACACGACGCTACCCACGGGGCTAATACGCTTCTCGCCAAGGGCGTCCTCCGAGTACCAATTACGCTTTTCGGCCTTCACCTCGTGTCCCATCGAGCCGCGGAAATGGCGGTAATTTTCGGTTCCCACGCCCGAAAGATATACGTTTACATGCGGTTTGTTGCTCACACGGAATGAAGTCAGCAGCACCACGGCGATAAAAGCCACGATAACCACCATCAGATACATGGCGTCCTTGCCAATAACGTACGGCACGCGGCCAAACACCATGGCCAGGTAAGGCGACACCAGACCGCTCGAGATAACCGGAAACGCCACGCAGCACAGAATCAGCAGCGCGGCGATGGTGTTGAGGGCCATCCATTCGGTCTTATGGACATTGACCTCAACGTTTTGAGCCGTGGGGTCGACGCCCGAAAGCTTGGCAAGCCACTTGCCCCAGAAGAAGAAGGTCGCGGCCGAGCCAAAGGCAAGTACCATGATCATGAGCACGTTGCCGGTCTGCGCGAACGCCACCAGAGCGCCCCACTTGGACACGAGCATGCCAAACGGCGCCACAAACATGCCCATGATGCCCAGCATCATCAGGCGCGTCAGGTGCGGCATGCGGCTGAACATACCGTCCATGTCCTCGATATTGCGGCTGCCGATATGATGCTCGGCCGTGCCCACGCACAGGAACAGCAGCGACTTTGCCACCGTGTGGAACAGGATCAGGAAGATGGCCGCCCATACGGCCTCGGGCGCGCCGACACCCAAGCAAGCACTGATGAGGCCCAAGTTGGAAATGGTGGAGTACGCGAGCACGCGCTTGGCATTGCTCTGCGAGATGGCCATAAGGGCAGCGAGCAAAAACGTGATGGCACCCACGCTCGTGACCATAAAGCCGGTCACGGGATAGATGGCATAGAGCGGGCTCAGCTTGACCATCAGGAACACGCCGGCTTTGACCATGGTTGACGAGTGCAGCAGGGCGCTCGTGGGCGTGGGGGCAACCATGGCACCCAACAGCCAAGTGTGGAACGGCATCTGTGCGGCCTTGGTGAGCGCGGCGAGCGACAACAGGATGACCGGCATCACCAGCAGCGCGGACTGCGCGGTTCCGGCGCCGGAAAGCTCAATCATGCCCGAGATGGTCAGCGGCATGCCGTTAACGTGCAGGTACATGAGTCCGGCCAAAAACGCGATGCCGCCCAGCATGTTGAGGATGATCTGGTTAAAGGCGTTCTTGATGGCCTCGGGCGTGCGCGTATAGCCAATCATAAGGAACGAGCACACGGTGGTGATTTCCCAGCCGCAGAACAGCCACTCAAGGTTGTCGCTCGTCACGATGACGAACATGGCCGAGAGGAACAGGAACATAAGCGCCAGGAACTGCGGACGACGGTCGGGCGCGGTCTGCCCGCGCAGCGCGGCCTCGTGCTCATCATGGGCCTGGAAGTCCTTCATGTAGCCCAAAGCGTAGATACAGATAAGGCTGCCGACGATGCCGACGGCGAGGACCATGATCACGCTCATGTAGTCTAGGTAGAGCGGCGTCGCCGTGACGGCTTCGGCCGCAGGCAGCGTCATGGCCGCAAAGACGAGCGAGCCCACCAGCTGGACTATGCCGAGCACCGTGGTAAGCACGCTCTTATATTTGTGCGCGTTGTACAGGATGACGGCGCACAGAATTACGTCGATGACGGAGCTGATGATCGAGAGCGCATGCGAGGTACCGGGGGCAATCTCAAAGCTCTGCGGACCCGTGCAAAAAAACATGACGGCGACTACAACTGTCACCGCCATGATAATGCCGGAGCCTATGAGTCCCACCGCATCGCGGGCGCGGTCACCGCGCGCGAGCAGCATGCCCAGCGCCGGTACCAGCGGAAACAGGGTAAGGAAATACAGTAGCGTCATACCATCACTCCCCCATGCAAAAACGCTGCAATTGTTTAACGTTATAGCTCAATTGATGAGTAGCGGCGGCGGGTTTTCGGTCAACTTGGAAGTTTTAGGCGTACGGGGCAAGGGCACGTCCGCTTTGGAGCAGAGAGGCGGCAAGAAAAATGCGCCCCTGTGGGCGCACCATCCCGTTTGCTATTCCGCCTTTTTAACGCGCGGCTTGCGACCGCGCGGCTTATCGACCAGTGCGGACTCACCGCTCTCGCGGTACTGACGGCACCAAGCCTTGACCGAAGACTCGCTGGGAATCTTGTGCTTGATCATGGCCTCGCGAACCGTCAAGCCGTTTTCCAGACGGTCCTTAACCACAGCGAGCTTTACGTCGTACGAATAGGTGTGATGATGCGAACCGGCATTGAGAACGGCGTCGGCACCGTCCACGGCATACGCGCGGGCCCACTGACGAGCCGTGGCCTGGGGAATGCCAAGCTCCGCGGCGAGAGCGCGATGACCGACCCCCTCTTGGAGGATCTCGACGGCGCGCTGCCTAACCTCGGGCGCATGCGTGCGAGTCCTAGTTGCTTCCGACATACCTGCCACTTCTTAGCCTTAGCCGTTAATCTGCTTTCTTACGTGCAAGTTAGATAGTAGCATTTTACTGTTTGCTCAAAGCAGTTAATTAAAATAGACGCGGCGTTATCTGGGCATTTGGCACCAAATTACGACATTTCTTTATCGATTATTTACGCTGGTAGCTGACTCGCAGCTAATCGTCATTCGCTTGTCAACAAAATTGGCATCTCTTTATGTCCTTTGGTATAGAGGATATAGTTATTAACCCCTCCCCCAATATTTTTGAGTGATCTGCAAGGCAGTAGACGTCCTCACTCCTCATGATTACCGCGCATTGCCATTCATCGGAGCAAAACAAAAAGGGCGGGACCTGCTGCGCTTGCAGGCCCCGCACCGGTTGACACCCGACGGGACACAGCCGGGCGAGACGGATCCGTGCTACCGCCCCGCCTGGCCGCGATGTTCAACTACAGCTCGTTGGCCGCGTGATACGCCGTGCGAATGGCGCTCGCAATGTCGGCGGTGCGCTCACCCGAGCAGTCGCCCACGCAGGTCACGGGCACCGTCACGCCATCCAGGTCAAACGCGTTGGCCTTGGAGCCCACGGCCATCACCACGTAATCGCAGGCGATCTTCACCGGCTCCTCGGCGCCGTCCTCGGTGGTGCGAACAGCCTCCACGCCCTCGTCGGTAATGGCGGTCAGGCGGGTCTTAACGTGCTGCTCCACGTTGTGCTCTGCAAAGTCGCTCATAATCAGCGGCAGAATGGTCTCGGACTCGCCCGCGGCAATCTTGTCGAGCATCTCCACGATCGCCACCTCGCAGCCGTGCTGCAGCAGGTACTCGGCAGTCTCGGTGCCCACCAGGCCGCCGCCAATGACGGCGACGCGGCCGCTGAGCTCCACCTTGCCGGCCAGCACGTCCCAGCTCGAGACGACCTTCTCCGAATCGGCACCCGGAACGGGGATGACCACGTCGTGTGCGCCCACGGCCACAATCGCAGCGTCGGCGGCGTTGAGGTCCTCAGCGGTAGCGGCATGGTTGAGCTCGACCTTCACGCCCAGGCCGGGCAGAATCTTCTCGTAGTACTCGACCGAGCGCATGATCTCGTCCTTGCGCGGAGGCGCGGCCGCCAGCACAATCTGGCCCCCCAGATGATCGCTCGCCTCGTAGACGGTCACGTCGTAGCCGCGCTTGGCCGCCACGCGCGCGGCCTCCAGACCGGCGATGCCGCCGCCCACCACGGCGATCTTCTTGTCGCCCTCGCCCGGCTTAATGGCGATGGTTGCCTCATCGCCGTTCTCGGCATTGAGCACGCACGAGATGTACTTGCGGTTTTGAATCGCATCGACGCAGCCCTTGTTGCAGTTGAGGCACTCGCGGATGGGCTCACCCGTGGCGGCCTTCAGCGCAATGTCGGGGTCGCACATGAGCGAGCGGCCATAGGCGATGATGTCGGCGGCGCCGTCTTCCAGAATCTTCTCGCCGGCCTCAACCGAGACAACGCGGCCGACGGTTGCCACCGGCACGGAGACCAGGGCCTTGACGCGCTCGGCCACGGGCAGCGTCCAGTTGTAGGGCATGGCGCCCATGGGCGGAATGGTGTCGCCCATGTTGCCGGTGTGGTTGGCCTGTGCGACCTGAATCATATCGATGCCCGTACCCTCGAGCAGCTTGGCGAACTCGCAGGCCTCGTCGGGCTGCAGGCCACCCTTGCCGCGCGGCGTGCCGTCGGGGTTCTCCATGATCACGGGGAGCTTGTACTCCACCATCAGCTGCGGCGCGGCCTCCTTAATGGCGGCGACGACCTCCAGCGCGTAGCGAACGCGGTTCTCGAACGAACCACCGTACTCGTCGGTGCGCTGGTTGAGGATGGCCGAGCACAGCGAACCCACCAGGCGGTCGCCGTGGACCTCGATAGCGTCGATCCCGGCCTGCTGTGCGCGAGCGGCCGAGGCAGCGATGGCCTCCTTGATCTGGGCGAGCTGCTCTACGCTCGCCTCGTTCACAAAGTGCTGCATGTCGTGATGCAGCTTGGCGTAGGCCTGGTTGCGGATCTCGTTGGACTCGGCCATCTTGGCGGCAAAGGTCTCCTCGTCGCCGGCGGCCTTGGCCTCCTGCGCGGCCTTGGCGGCGGCCATGGATCCCATGACCATGCGGCCGACACCGGGCACATCGTACTCGGGGTGGAACAGCTGCAGCGCGACCTTGGCGCCGTGCTTGTGGACGGCGTCGGCCAGCGCCTTAAACGTGGGGATCTGGGCGTCGGTTGCCAGCTTGGGCGTGGGGCTTGCGGTCATGACGGGAGCGACGTCGCCGATGACGATGTAGCTCACGCCGCCACGGGCCAAGCGCTCGTAAAAAGCCAGGCTACGCTCGCCGATGGAACCGTCACGCTCCTCGTAGCCGGTGGTCAGCGGCGGAAACATAATGCGGTTCTTGAGCTCAAGGGGGCCAACCGTAATGGGCTGGAGCAGCTTGGATGCAGGTGTGGTCATGGACATTCCTCTCTTGTAGGCGCGGCGGCGATGATGCCGCGTAGTTATCTAGAGGATATGGCATGGGAATACAGCAGCGCAACGGAAATCGGCGGACAGCAGGTAGCGGCAGGTGGATGGGGATGGGCGGGGCGGCCCGTCGGTTTATCTCAATCTGTAACAGTTACGCGACAAAACCGGGTCTTACTGTTACAGATCGAGACATTCCTCTCGGCCCATCCTCAACAATCTAGATCTGTAACAGCTAGGCCCACTTTTGACCCCTACCTGTTACAGATCGAGACAAACACGACCAAGCCCACCGGTATATCTCGATCTGTAACATCTAGCCGCCCAAATCGGGTCTAGATGTTACAGATCGAGATTTTGTTTGGGAGGCTGAGAATTGGGCTGAGAAAACAGTCCCGGAATAACAAAAAAGCCCGCCGGCTAGGCCGACGAGCTGCAAGTTCTTGGTCGCGGGGGCAGGATTTGAACCTACGACCTCCGGGTTATGAGCCCGGCGAGCTACCAGACTGCTCCACCCCGCAATGTCTGGGCGCCTCATGTGCGCAAGAAGGAATATTACGCGGGAGTTCGGTAAACGGCAAGGAAAATCTCGTAGAGCATAATTCCTTCATATTTAAACCCCTCAGTCCATATCAGCGTAAACGAATCGCAGCCGAGCGCCGTCGGCGGCGCGTATACAATGGTGCGCGTCCTTTTACGCCGACACCGGGAGTAGACATGCTGCTCGCTATCGATATGGGAAACACGCAGACGGCCATGGGCCTGTTTGACGGAAACGAGCTGGTGCAGTCGTGGCGCATGCCCACCGACCGCTCCTATACCGCCGACGAGATCCATGTGCGCCTGATGGGTTTCTTTAAGATGTACGGCCTTTCGCTCGATGCGGTCGACGCGATCGCCTTTGCCGGCGTGGTGCCGCAGCTCTCGCGCGAGTGGCACGCCGTGGCCGACCGCATTGCCGCGGACGCCATCGTCATTGGGCCGCAGACGGCGGCCGTGACCAAGCTGCGGGCGGCGCGCCCCCAAGCCGTTGGTGCCGACCGCATCGCCAACGCCGTCGCTGCCGAGACCTTCTACGGCGCCCCAGCGATCGTGGTGGACTTTGGCACCGCAACCAATATCGACGTCATCGACGAGGACGGTTATTACATTGGCGGAGCGATTGCGCCGGGCATCCGCATTTCGATGGACGCGCTCGCCGCCCGCGCCGCCAAGCTCGCTAGCGTTCCGCTCGAGGCGCCCGAGCACGCCATCGGCCGCGATACCGAGGAATGCATCAAGGTCGGCGCCGTAACGGGTGCCGCCGCCATGGCCGAGGGCCTGGTCGCGCGCATGAAGTGCGAGCTGGGGCGCGAGGACGCCACCGTTATCGCCACGGGCGGCCTCGCCAGCATCGTCGCCGATTCGACCGACGCCTTCGACATAGTCGACGGCCAACTCACCATCAAAGGCATCTGCGAAATCTACCGCCGCATGCAGAAGCTAGGGTAGGACAGGGGCCTAAGCACGAGCGCGAGGGGCGAACTAGGCAACGCATCGATCCTATTCCTCAAAATCGAAAATTTTTCAGTTTTGAGGAATAGGATTTTTTGCTAAGCCTCGCCGCACAACCACCTCGCCAGGTCCACGATCTGCACCCCATCGCGATCCGTGGCCTCGTGATGCGTGCGGGCAAGAATCATCTTGGGATACGCATCGCCAATGCTCAGCAGTGGCGAAATCTCGCGTTCAAATGTCTTATCCGAGCTGATGTCGTCGCTCACCTGAATGT
>USAY01000023.1 GCA_900552755.1 uncultured Collinsella sp. | reverse complement strand
CCTCGCTCGTGCTGGTCACCGCGCCGCTCGCCCTGCTCGAGACCGAAAAATCGCGTCACGTGAGCCTGCGCGAGGTCGGCCACCTGTTTGTCCAGTGCGCTCCGCTCTTTGGTGCACTGTTCCTGTTCAACCTTATCGAGAGCATGCCCAAGTTCGTGATGGAGGGCACGCTGGCCTACAAGTATCAGCTGTACTTTAATGCCCTGTTCTTTCCGGCGCAGGCCATTTTGTTGAGCATTGGATTTATCTATAAACCGCAGCTCCTGCGTCTGTCGAGTATTTGGGCGAATCCACGCAAGCGTCGCCGCTTCGACCTGATTATTGTTGCCGTTATGGCACTGATCGTGGTCATTACCGGAGCGTGCGCCGCATTTATGGCAGGCCCCGGCATCCCCATCATGAGCTTTATGTACGGCCTCAACTTTGAGCGCTACCGCACGTTGGCACTGCTAATGGTTGTCGCCGGCGGCATCACCGCGGCAATCGACTTTATCTACGCCATCATCACGGTGTTGCGCCACGCCGGCGACGTCACCAAGATCTACCTGATCTGCTTCGCCGTAAGCGTGGTGCTGCCGGTGATCCTGATTAAGCTGCTGGGTCTGATGGGCGCCGTGGTGAGCTACCTAGCCATCATGGCTCTACTCCTGGTGTTGCTGATTATCGAGTACGCCCACATCCGCCAACGCATCGAACGCGACCGCAACCCGTACGGCGCCTAATTAGCTGCCCCCGGTCACCGGAATTTACGTTGGAATCACCCCGGTTGGGGTCTCGTTGCGGACAATATACATCACGCAAAACTAAGTGAGTAGACTTTTACCGAATCCCCGACCACACCGACAAAGCACAAGTCTGTGACCTGCAGTTTTATTGAGGCAAACATGTTGGTTGCTCGGCATTTCCAAAAAAGTCTACTCACTTAGCCAGCGGGCAGCCAAATGATTATTTAATCCCCGTCCCAGAAAAATCAATTAGCGGACAGAAGGGCAAAAGTAGTCAAAAAAGCCCCGTCCCAAATTAGCTACCTCTTGCGTAATCACTCGCCAGGAAGAATGTTTGCGTAGAACTCGGCCCCGTCGTCCAGGCGCAGGATCCCGACGCGGCCGAACTCGGAGCCAGTGGCGGCGGCGCAGTCGATGTCGATGCGATCGGGCACGCCGGCGGTATCCTCGCCGCCCAGGCGCACAATCTGCCCGCGCCCCGACTCCTCGTCGAGCCCCGCCAGACCGCCCACCTCGCAATAACGCCCAAGCGACACCGTGGGCGTGTGGCCGCTCACCACGACCGGGCCCTTGCCCTCGGCAGAAAGCAGCCCCGTCGGCGCATCCCAATAGCCATGGCGAATCCACAGCAGGTCATCGGACGACTGCACCGCAAGCATCTGCTGCAGCAGATCGCGATCGGCATCCACCGCCCCCGCACCATCGGCACAATCAACCCCATGTTCAAGCAAAAACGCCCGCGCCGCCTCGGTCTGGATACCGGCGTGCACCAGCAGGTACGGGCGCTCGTCAGTCTCGGCCACCGCGTAGAGCGGCAGCGTCGCCATCCAACGCACGAGCTCCTCGTACGCCTCAAATTCCATATCGTTGAGCTGCTGACGGGTAGTCCAACCGCCGTTGATATCCCAGGTCTCGGCATCGAGCGGATCCTGGCCAATGATGGCGTCGAGCATGATCTGCTCGTGATTGCCCTTGAGCACGAGAGCGTTGGGTAGCGAGCGCACGAGCTTAATAACGCCGACCGGATCGGGCCCGCGATCGATCATGTCACCCAGCACATACAACGTATCGTCGGACGCCAGCGAAATCTTGGACAGGGCCTCGTCAAGCGCACGCACGTGCCCGTGAGCATCAGATGTCACATAGATCGCCATGGAACGCCTTTCCCTGCATTACGGCCGAAGCCCGATGCCACGGCTAAAACTTCAAGTTGAACTTAAACGTTACCCATTGTACTCCGTTGCAATAAAGCTGGAAAGGGTTGCATACCGTCAACGGTCGTCGGCGCACGCTTGTCAACCCGCACCGCTCACGCCACACTGTCTGGTCCAACGCCCCGACCAGCCTCGCGCTCCGCCGCTGCCTCGTGTCGAAAATGCGCACGCCCGCAATCCGCCCCCATAACCCACCATCTTTGGGTACAAATAATCGCAGACAACTGACCGTGCCACGCCAACCACCCAGGAGCGGACACCATCCATGAACCAGATACTTCTTTTTATCGGCCTCGTCATTATTCTGTGCCTGACCATCAAACCCGTCGGAAAAAAGCTCCCCTTCCCCACCCTGCTTATCTTTATCGCGCTGGGCATGCTGCTGGGCGTCAACGGTCCGGCGCACATAGACTTTAGCGACTATGCGCTCACCGAAACCGTCTGCAGCACGGCGCTGCTGTTCATCATGTTCTACGGCGGCTTTAACACCAACATCGACCGTGCCAAGCCCGTCGCCGTGCCCGCGGTGCTGCTGAGCACGCTCGGCGTCGTCATCACCGCTGGCATCACCGGCGTGTTCGCGCACTTTGTACTGGGCTTCGACTGGATCGGCGGCCTGCTGCTGGGCTCGGTCGTGGCGTCAACCGATGCGGCCAGCGTCTTTAGTGTGCTGCGCGAGCACAGTCTTTCGCTAAAAGGCGGCACCGACTCGCTGCTCGAGGTCGAATCGGGCTCCAACGACCCCGTCGCCTACATGCTCACCGCCGTGCTCGCCACACTCGCGGCGGGCGGCGACGTTAACATCCCCGTGTTGCTGGCTAAGCAAATTATCCTAGGCGTGGGGCTGGGTCTTGCCATTGGCTGGACATCCAGCCGCCTGATCGAACGCGCGCAGGCAACAGCCGAGGGTGCGCAGACCATCTTCTTGTTCGCCGTGGCCATCGTCGCCTACGCGCTGCCGAGCTACCTGGGCGGCAACGGCTTTTTAGCCGTGTACCTTGCCGGCATTGTGCTAGGCGCGAGCGACATCACCGGCAAGGTCGAACTGGCGCACTTCTTCGACACCCTCACCGAGATGGCCGAGATGACCATCTTCTTTTTGCTCGGCCTGCTCGTGACGCCCGCCCGCCTGCCGCAAATGCTGCTGCCGGGCCTGGCACTCATGGCGTTTATGCTCTTCGTGAGCCGCCCCATCGCCGTGGGCATGCTGCTGGCGCCCTTTAAGACGAACCCCCGCCAGGTTGCGCTCGTAAGCTGGGCGGGCCTGCGCGGCGCAGCTTCGGTCGTGTTTAGTCTCTTTGCCGTGGTGGCCGGTGTTCCCGGCGGTCACGACCTGTTTGACCTGGTGTTTGTGATTGCCGTGTCGAGCATTGTGGTGCAGGGCTCGCTGCTGCCGGCAGTGGCGAAGAAACTCGACATGATCGACGCGGAAGGCGACGTGCGCCGCACCTTTAACGACTACCGCGTCGAGGACGGCATGTCGTTTGTCAAGCTCAAGGTGGGCGCGGGGCATCCGTTTGCCGGTCGCTCGCTCGCCGATATTGGCAGCGCGACGGACATGCTGGTGGTCCTGGTGCTGCGCGACGGCGCACACCCCGTGCTGCCCAACGGTGATACTGTAATTGAAGAAGGCGACCTTCTGGTTATGGCCGCGCCGACGTTTGAAGAGCGTGCCGAGGTTACGCTGCGGGAGGTCACCGTGACACCCCACGGTCGCCTGGCCGGTCAGCGCCTACGCGACGTGCCGCAGGGCAAGCACCCGTTTATCGTGGTAATGCTCAAGCGCGACGGCCAAATGATCATCCCCGACGGCAACACCCTCATATACGCCGGCGACAAAGCCGTCATTGCCACCCTGGCGTCGTAGCGGCCAGAGGGCAGCCGTCCCGAATTGGCTACATTTGAGCATCAATCGCCCCGGCTGGGGTCTCGTTGCGGACAATTAGCGTCTCTCAAGACTAAGTGAGTAGACTTTTGCCGAATTGCCGGCCACGTCACCAAAGCACAAGTCTGTGACCTGCGGGTTTGTTGAAGCATATTAGTCGTGTGCTCAGGATTTCCAATAAAGCCTACTCACTTAGCCAGCGTGCAGTCAAAATAGAACAGTCGCGAGGTCAGTAGACTCCATTGCGACGGCTTATCGTGCATTTTCGCGCGGCTGCGGGTGCAGACGCCCCTTCCCAAATTAGCTACCCTAGTCGTCGTCGACGGCAAAGTCACGGAGGTCGAGGCCTTCGCGTTCGGCTCGGGCCAGGAGCTCTTGAGGCGACTCATCCTCGATATCCATCACGTCGAGCATAGCGGCCGGAAAGCCCGCGCCAGCCGCACTCCCCGCGCGGTCGAGCAGGCTCTCGCGCAGCTGGTCCACATCGACTTCGATCTTCAAGGTGAAACCTCCTGCAAGATCAGGCCCTTACTCGTCAGCGCCAAGCACTTCCACGGCAGCAACAAAAGCCGCCACCTGTTTGTCGTCCATCTGCGTGGCCAGGCGCCCCACGGGCTCATCGTAGGCAAACTGCACCTTATCGATAAAGCAATCCCAAGCACGCTCATCTACATGCACGGCGGCCTCGCAATACTGGCTGAGCTTTTTGAGTCCATACCAAAACGCATTCACATGGCGCGTAGGATCCTCATCCAGCACACCATCGTAGCGACGCCCATTGAACTCGCACATGCGTGCCACGGCAACCTCGAGCGAGTCGCCGCCCTCGGTCGAAGCCTCATCCACAAGCTCGGGAATCGGAGCCTCACGGCGAACATCATGCCTGGTAGCGCCATCGTACTCGCCCACCAGCACGTCTTCGTCAAGCCGAGAATCGTAGTCGAAATAGCTCAAGCCACTGCAAACCCCATGCGGCGAGCCCGTACCAAACGCACAGAACAACCCGCCGTCGGCAACAATACGACGGTAGGTCTCAAACGACTTCTTAACCTGAGCGAGCAACTCGGAAAGCTCCCCGGCATCGCACGCCGCCTCGCACGCAACGCACGCAGACTCGGGCAACGATACCGGCTCCACCATGCTCCCCGCAACGCGGGCGGCACGCTCGGCCCGATACGCCTGCGCCGCCAAGCGCGCCCGCTGCGCAGCACCGCGCACGTTGGTAAGCTCACGCTCCAACGCCACGTCACCAGCTACATCGCCAGCCAAATCGCCCGTAAACCCGTCAGCGTCCTGCGACCCCGTCGCACTCAGCTCAGATTCAAACGTTGCCGTGATTATACCCGCAAGGTCCGTCGCATCGGCGGCACAACGTAATTGCTCCAACTGCATGCATAGCAGATCGGCATCCAGGGGCACAGCATCCACAACGCGCACGTCACTCAAACGCGCCACGTCCTGCAGCACCATGGCGCCGGCAGCATCGTACGCTGCGCGCACCCTGTCCGCCGTATTCGCACGCAGCTTTACCTCGATAAACGCAAGCGTCTGCTCCAGACGCGCCAGCAGCTCGGCCTTGTCCTCCATGCGCAAAAAGGCAGCATAGCGGCGCTCCATCTGCAACGGGCCCACAACACCCGCCTGCTTGCGAGCACGCGCAAGAGCCGCACCCTCGACACGGCGTACGTACCCGTCAACTGCCCGAACGGCAGACTCGCGCGCAGTGTGCTCGGCGGCCTCGACGCCCCTAAGCACACCCAGCAGCTCGTGGGAGCGTGCTTTGCGCACCAACTCCCCACGATCGTACCGCTCAAGCGCCGCCTGGCGCTTGGCCACCGACTCAAAGCCAAACAGCTCGTCGAGCAGCTCACCAACAGAACGCTCGTCTGCCACGGCAGGCCTCCTCACGCACTACGCACCAACATGCTCGCGGGGTGCCCGAACACCGGACGCCCCGCACGCCCGCACCCCTACAGATCCAGCGCCTTCTTCGCGGCATCAACCGGGTCGCCATCCATGTAGAACACCGGGCTCAACCCCGAGATAATCTCGGACGAAACACTTTGCAAGCCCGCGATGGCACTCAGCGGCAAAATCACGCGCTTGGCACCGGCGTTTTTGGCCACGCGCATAATGTCTTCGAGCCCGCGGATCTCGTCCATGGAGCCCGACATGCGCAAGATGCCCGGAATCGCCAGCGCGGGCATCACCGGGCGGTTGCACGCCGCAGAGCACAGGCCCACAAACTCGGCGAGCGAAACCTCTTCGGACAGGCCCTTGCTCTGAAGGTCGTTGTAGAACAGCAGGTAATCCTTGGAGCCAATGTGCATGCCCGGCGCCACGCGGTTCGCCAGGTTCACAAAGTTGTCGAACGCGGCCTCCAGCGTATCGCGCACCGGCTTGTTAAAGGCCACGCCCTCGTGCTTAAACTTGCACTCGCCGGCAACGGCCTTGTTCTCCAGCTTGTACACCGCAACCTCGCCGCCCTGCGACCTGCCCACGCCAAACACATGGCCGGACAGCAGCGGCCCGTCGGGAATCAGCGTGTCCTCGCTCTGCTCGGGCACACGCACCACGTGCACGTCCTGCGGATTGTCGGCATCCATATAGCCCAGGTTGACATCGATAAACTCGACGCCCGCCATAATCTTGAGCTGTTCCTTTACACGGCGACGACCCTCGATGACGTAGTCCAGCAGCCAGCGCACGTCGTCCTTGTCCATGGCCTCGTCGGGGAACAGCAGTTTGGCCAGGCCGCTAAAGGTCTTGCGCACGGCGATCTCGTCGCGCTTGTTAAAGTCGCTGTTAAAGCGGAAATACCGGTCGATATGGTGCGTAAAGTCCTTGCGGCGCATCTCCTTGCAAAACTCCGACAGACAGTCGGTGATCAAGCCGTAATGCCCGGTCAGCAGGCTCGAGCGCATCTTGGGAATCTCCCAGCCCGGCAGGTAATAGTGGATACGGTCGAAGAAGGCCGAATCGTTGTTAAACTCCGGCGGGAACGGATCAAACAGGTGCGTGGTCTTAAGGACGTTTTGCACGGTATCGTTGATGTTGCCCTCAAAGACCATGGAGGCATCGGCGTTAATCTGGTCGCGGCCACGCGCGTAGCTGCCGCTCGCCATGTAGTCCTTCATGATCTGCACGGCGTTGGTGTCCTTAAAGCGCATGCCGGCGACCTCGTCAAACGTCACGCAGTCCCAATGGCCCACCAAGCCCACGCGGTCGGCGCGCATGGAGTTCATACGGCCGAACAGGTTGGCCGTAGTGGTCTGACCGCCCGAAAGCAAGATGGCGTAGGGCGAGACCTCTTTGTAGATATGGCTCTTACCGGTACCGCGGGGACCCAGCTCGCACAGGTTGTAGTTGCGCTCGATGAGCGGCACCATACGCTCGATAAAGTGCAAGCGCTCTTTCTCGGAAAGCTCGCTGGGCTCATAGCCAGCGGAGCGCAGCAGCATGTTGAGCCACTCGTCGCGCGTAAAGTACTGGCGCTCGTCGACCATGGCATCCAGGTCCAGATTGGGCATCTGGATGGGCGTGAGCGACGCCACGCTAAACGGAGAGTCCTCGGGTCCGCGCTTTTTGCGCTTGGCCTTGGAGCGGCGCGGCGCATCGTCGCCAAAAACCTCCATGCCAAACTCGTCTTCCTCATCCAAGGGGTGACGATACTCGATGCTCATAATGCACCAAATGCCGCCCTGCAGAATCTTGGAATAGTCGCGCACGTACTCGGCCGGCATCACAAACGGCTCGATAGTCAGATTGGCAAACGACGCCACGTAGATGTCTTTGTACTCGTCGAGCTTGGCCGTCACCTTATCGATGATGGTAAAGCGGCCCAGTTCGCGAATCTTGGACTTAATGCGCTCGGACTCGTCGGGACGCACGTAGTTATCGGTGAGGATCCTGCGGATGCGGTCCAGGCCCTCTGCCACGGCATCCTCGTCGTCGGTTGAGCAGTACATGCCCAGCAGGTACTCCAGCACAAAGGTGGGCACGTTGGCGCCGCGCTTCATAAGGGCCGTCAGGTCCTTACGCACGATCTTGCCAGCAAAGTGCTCGAGCAACTTGCCGTCCAGCCCGTCCATGTCGTAGCCGTCGTCCTCGGGAGCCTCGGCCACGGCCTGGGAATAGCCGTCGGTCGAGGATTCGTCCTTGGTGGTCGCCGCAGACTCAACGGGCACAGCACCAAACGGCTCCGGGGCAGGCACGGCCTCCTCCGCAGGCACGGCTTCCTCCACGGGCACGGCCTCCTCCACAGGCACATCCACATCAATCGAGGGAACTTCCCACAGATCGTCATCATGGCTATCAAACATAGGGCACACTCCTAAAAACCAAAGTCAGCAACAGGGGCAAACGAAACAGCAATGGTGTACGTCTCGCGCCAAGCGATCTTGCCCGTCTCGCGCTCGCGGCAGACCAGATAGTACGGACCCTTTGCCGAGAATCCATCCGCCGCGCGCAGCGCAAACTTGACATGCACTATGCGCTCCTGCGAATTAACAGAAGTCTTGTTAGCATGCGCCTTGACCGTATCGCTCACCTCGTTGCCGCTTGCATCGGTAAACACCAACTCGCATTCGCACGGCAAGACCTTGCCTTGGGCTGGTTCTTCCTGGATCAAGTTGAGCGAGAAGAGCGAGTTGGTCACCCGGCGCCCCTCACTTAGCACGCGCAACGTCGCCGCGCGCGTGTCGACAAAGTCCTTGGAACCCGAGCGCGCACGCCAAAATCCAATAACGGGCACGCAAAGCTCCTGCAGGCTCATGCCGCCGTGGACGTAGTTGTTAGTACCACCGGGACGCTTGAAGTGCGCGTTCTCGCGCGGGGCAAACCCCTCAAAGCCGGCACCCAAACGTCCCATGTCAACATTAACAAACACCCCGCGTGCCTCGTCCGAAAGCTTGGCCACGGCCTCGTTGGGCACCACCAGATGACGCTTGCCGTGCATGACGGGAGCGTCAAGGAAGGGAAGATCTGGCTTGCCGAGCATCTGACACTCGCTGAGCTCCCGGCGCGTGTAGATAAAGCCGTGATCCGCCGTTATAACAACACGCGCGCCCGGGGCGTCGGTGCACACGCGGCGCGCCAACGCGGCAAGCTCCTCTACGGTGTCCGCACAGGCATCGAAGACGTCATCCTGCGTAGCGGCCTTCTCGCCCGTGGCATCAATCTTGTTGTGATAGAGGTAGACAAGTCTTGAGTCCTTGAGCATCGCCTTGCGCTCGGTTCCCGCCATGTTGAGGTATGCACTCGAGCGCAAAGCGCGGGCTGTAGGCTCAACGTGGGCAAGCACGGCCTCGCGCTGCGGAGTCGTCGCAGTGGGCATGTCGTCAGCCAACACAAACGCGCCATCCTCTGCAAGCTCAAGCACCTGGTGCGGCAGCAGCGCAGGCATGCCCACCTCGGTAATGGAGGGAAAGACCGCCTGCATGCTAGAGACCTTGACGTTACCGCCGCGTTCGCGCTCGAGCAGCGCCGCAACGTCGCGGGCAACCTCATAGCGCAGCGCATCGCTCGCGATAACGACCGTTGTTTTGGCAGAACCCACAAAGGCGGGTAGCACATGCCAGTAAAACTCATCCTGCCGTGCGGGACCATCGATGTAGCCGCAATCGGCCCACTCCCCTTGCGCAGCAGCCGCCCAGCAGGCATTGGCATCCGCCAAGAACCAGTTGCTGTAGAGATTCTCCGCCCAGTCCGCCACGGCGCGGGCAGGTTCCTCGAGCGCATCGCACTCGACGGAGCGTGCCCGCAGATACGCGGTGCACACATGGCGATAGGCAGCGTCCATGGCATACCATTCGGACGTATAGGCATCCCACACCTGCTGGGGCTGCGCCAGATGGAAGCCGCCCGCGTGCGCCTGCCTAAACGCGCACATATCGGCCACAGCGGCAAGCAGGTCAAAGTAGCTCTCGACACGACGGTACCAGCTTAGGTCGCAGCGACGCGCAGCAAAGGCACGCGCATCCTCAATACGGTCTGCACCTTGCGCAAACGAGCAGAACAGCTGCGAGAGCACAACCTCGTTGACGCGCGGGAACACATCAAGCGAAGCCAGCGCATCGATCGGCAGGGTCTCGAACCGTGCAAAGAGCCCGCGGGCATCCTCAACTAAACGACAAATCTCAAATAGGTCCTCGCTCGATGCCCGGGCATCGGCGGCCTGGTCCCACGTACGCACCGCCTCAAGGCAATAGGGGCCGTAGGCGGGAGCCATATAGTTTTCGAGCCCCTTGAGCGCTCCCTCGGGAAGTGCGGTGGATGCCGCCGTAAGAAGCACATGGGATGAAAGCATAAGCAATGAGTCGCGCTCATACAGCGGTCCCTCAAACCCATAGCAGCGAAGCATAAAGGCAGAGAGCACATCGCGCACGCAGTACTTGTCCATCAACTCGGCCAGCGCCTCGGGACCCTCGTGCAGCAGCATGGTCATACAGCCACGCAGCACAAACGCGGGGCGCGCGTCACCAAGCTCTTTACCGCCAAAAATCACCGTAAGGATGCCGAGTTCGATATCGGATGCGCCCGAGGCATGCGGAACACACGCGGCAAACTTAGCGCAGCGGGTCTTGGCATCAAAGAACGTCTTGTGCTCGCGCAGGCTCTCGCGCACGGCGTCGATATTCTCGATGCCCAGCTGATCGGCCAAAAGCGAAAGATAGTCAGCCTGGAACTGATCGGAATACAGCTCAACATCGGCAAGCCAATCGCCCTCAAGCCTGCCGCGCGGGCAACGGCGATACAGCAAGATATCGCTCGCAAGGTCATCGAGGTTGATGAGCTTCTTGACGGCAAACATACGGCCCTCGCAGGCCTCAACAAAGCGCACCGGGCGCTCAAAGTCACCGTGAGCAGGCATTACGCCGGCATCGGCCCCCCACGCCGTCGAAACCCTCGGCAGCCAATCGCTCAAACTCAGGAGCAAACTCGCCGTCCGCATCGTGCCAAACCACAACACGGCGCGGCGCGCATGAGGACAACGGCTGCAAAAATCGCAGCTTGAGCTGTTCTTCTACATCGATCTTGGGCATGAATATCCTTACCGTATCTGCAGTTACTTAATCTTCGCCAGCACATCCTGAAACTTGGCGTAGTTGACCTTGACGCCGTCATCCAGGTCGATCTTAATCATCTGGTCTGCCAAGTGGTGCAGTTTCTCCTCGTAGGCAATGGTCTCTTTGAGCTGGTCGTTGAGCTTTTTGATGCGCTTATCCAAGCGCACGCGCTCGCCGCGCTCGGCACTGACAAGGGCATCGTTGGCATACCCGATCTGGGCACGGTAGCGCTCCTGCTGCTCATGCACATAGTCGGTGCGGATGCGAGCCAACAGGTCAGGCTGGTAGCGATGCATGTAAACAAGGCACTTGAAGCCGTTCTTCTTGCCGCTGTCGAACAGCCAGTAGATGGGGCGCTTCTTATAGGTCTGGCAGTGGTCCTTATAGAAGTCCTTCAAAAAGTAGGTGCGAATCACCTCGCGCGAGGTGCCCTTGCCGCCGAGCGCCTCGGCAATAAAGGCCAGGTTCTGTTCGAGTGTCTCCTCGCCGTACACGGTGCGCACAAAGTCGATAAAGTAACGCACGATGTCGTCGTCAAAGTACTCGTCGTCGGTGATGGGCAGCACGTTGTCGGCATCGGGCATAAAGGTCACATGGGCGGGATCGGGCATCTTGGCCAGATAGTCGTCGACCGTGGTGCCCTGATCGGCCAGGACCAGGCCATCCACATCCAGCGAATAGCGGCCAAACATGCAGCCCACGGCATAGCTTAGGAGCGAGGTGATCTCATCGCGCTTAGTGCGCACGTATTTGTTGCCCTTATAGCTCTCGGGGATCTCATCGGCGGTATCAAAGATGCGCGCCACCGAAACGTACTTATCCTCGACCTCGATGGGCACCTCCCCCTCCATGTTGTAGATCTTGGCAAAGATTCGGTTGAGCTCTTCCTCGTTAGCGCGAAGCTGCTCAAAGCGAGCATTAACCGCGGCCTTGCGAGCCTCGTATTTTTCTTGAAGTAAAGTGGCCATATTTGACCGCCCTCTCATTTAAAACGCCGACTGATTTCATTTAAAAGGTCACATTCGAGAGACAGCGAGTCTCTTTGCGATAAAAACGTTGGAAGCTCATTCGACACACCGTTCTGTGCAATCAAAGATGAAAAATCTCTTACTCACGGATTTGCGTCACCAGTAAGTTCCCATTTTCGATTAGAACGTGAATAAGCAATAAGCCCTTGGGCCTTCAGCTCGCCAAGTAATTTATCTAAATTACGCTTAGATAGCTCACAGTCCTTCCCGAGATCATCTTTATTTGAGTAGGACCCACTCGATATTTGAGACAAAACCAATTGACGTTTGTTTTCCCACTCCCGTTCTGAAGCCTCTTTCTTGCGGGCAATTTCTTCCGTCTCATATATGGCCTCGGACTTAACCACAGCAATCCAATCAACGAGAGTGCTGCATTTAAGAAATAAACGAGAACTCACCTCAAATGAATCCGCCCCAATGAGATCTTTTCCTGGTATACCGTTTTCAAAAGCAATGAAATCTACACCGTTCTTTTCGACCAATTGAAAGCGACAATGTGCTAACGAATTTCTAATAATCCGAAATAAATCAAGCACAAAATTGCTGTTGATGAGCGCCACGACGCGATTTGAGGTACAAGTTGAAGTAAAATTGCCAAGCATACCAGCTTCAACGAACCTATTTTTCATCTCTTCTTTTCGTGTGGCCGTAAATAGCGTCGACCCATCGCAGAGATTGGCCACTTCCAATAATCTTCGATGAAGATACCCGAATTTAGGAGGAACACTATCGGCCCATCCATAATCGAGAAGCGATAGCCCTCTGCTACTCACGCCTTTACAAGGAGATTCAACCAGAAAAAACTGAACAATAGAACCCATGACGTCGTTATGGTCATTAACCTTAACAGCCTTTATCCAGCCTGGCTTAGGTTCGACATATTCAATTCTAGTCTTATCGACAGGCTTGCGCCTCTTCTTCTCAGCCATGACGATCACCTAGACAAGAGGATTACGTTTAAAATCCCAGGAGGTTTCAAACGAATCGTAGTCCGCCTTTGAAATTGAGCGAGAGTCTTCAACGAGTGAGCAAACAGTCGGTTCGGCATCCTCATCTTGGATAATCGGCAACTGACCGATTTGGCCTACCTCAAAGTTTAGAGTCGGCGACATAAACGCCAAATCAATTTCGGCAATGGAACAGTTGCAGAAAGCCTGGATGTATCGAAGCTCGTTCGGCTCCGCAAAAAGACATGCTCCAGCTACCTCAAATAGCATCCCTCGAGGCGCAAACCTAAAGGAGGCGAGGCTGGAAGAAATTTTTGACCAGGAAACTGCGGGCTTGAAATAATCGTTCTGGTTCTTGATCACAAAATCAGGTGTAGAGAGATAGGTATACTTGGACAGAATTGCTTCCTTCATCTCCCGGCCGTCATCAAACCAATTAACCACTTCATCGTAGTCACCCCACCACTTTCGATAGGAGCCGCCTCGAATAATCGGGAACCAACGGGAACCAGTTTGCTTTGCCTCGGGCCTGCCGCTGCAACCTCGCGATGTGTTGGAAGACACCACTTCCCACCATTTCCTCAAAAAGCGGCCATTATCGCTCGTCGCCAAGCCCTGTCGCGGAGTAGCAATGGCATCGAGCCTCTTTCCTTTTGCGAACGAATCAACAAGAGCGTCGCTAGCCCAGTAGGCTATGGGGGTGCCGGGGATTTGCTTGAAGGTGTCGGCGTCGCGGCGATAGAACCAGCCGCAGTCGGGGTTTCGGATCGCATCGAGGGCCTTCGGGGCCTGGACAGCAGCACCAACGAAGTCCGAAAGGCGCACATAGCCGCCCTTGTAGCCCTTGACGAACGAATTGTGGAACGTGTAGGTACAGATGGGCACGGTCGCGCCAGCGAAGCCCGAGTACTCAAGCTGGATTAGAGAGGTCAGCGTTCTGTTGTCGATAATCTCGTTGCGGAGCTTCTCATAGCTTCCGATGAACATCCAGACGAAAGGCGACATGACTCCGCACTCGCCGTGGTCCTTGGCGAGACTGAACATGCGAACGACAAAGCTGGAGAAGAGGTCACTCTTCACGTCGGGGTAGTTCTTCTTGACCCACTTGCTCATGAAGGGGTTAAAGCTGCTGCTGCCCATATACGGAGGATTCGCCACGACGCAGATAAAACGACGGGACAGTTTCTCGCAAATGGCGACGGCGCTTTCGAGCTTAGTTTTGGCCGTAGCGGCAAAAAGGTCATTGGAACAACTCGCGGCGGCAGCCTCGAGCTCGTCGATCTCGGCCTCTGAAGGATTGAGAAGCGAGCCGATCTCACCCAAATGACTCAGCTCCTCGGCGAGCTTCTTGTTACCCGGCAGCTCGTCCTCCCCTAGCGGGATGCTCGAGAGCACGGTAACGTCGGCGCGAACGCCACGCCTAAAGAAGCGACGGTCGTGCTCGCGGGCGCACATGGTAAGCGCCAGCTCCGCGATCTGTGCCGCGCGGGAATCGATTTCCATACCTGCAAGGTTTTTAGTAAGAATGAGCTCGGGAATCTCGCGCTCACGATAGCCGCGCTCCTCGTACATATGGAAGAGCAGCTCAAACGCATAGACCAAGATATGGCCCGAGCCGCATGCGGGGTCGCAGAGGGTTATCTCCTCGGGACTCGAAATGCGGATGAAGTCCTCGTGCTCAGCATCGGGCTCGATGTAATACTCCATGCGCTCGCGTAGCGAACTCCCCGGATTGTTGAGCATCCACAGACGGCCGAGCGAGTTCTCGACCATATAGCGCACGATCCACTCGGGGGTGAAGAGCTGCGTGGCGGGCGCGATGTCCGCCGCCGCTGCCTTGCGCTTGGACTTGAAGAACTCGTCTTTAACGTCGGCATTGTAGTACTGATACATCCAGCCCAGAACGGTCACGCCCTCGCGCCAGTCCTCGTCAGTGAGGACTGCGTTGAGTTTGCCCACCACGCCGTCGGCCATCATGAGCCCCTGGGGCAACAGCAGCTCCATGGCTCCGCCCACGCGTTCAAAGACGCCCGGCAGGCAATCGGCAAGTTCCTCGCACTGAGCCACAAACAGATAGCGCCACAGCGGTTCGTCGGAACCCGCCATCTTGAGCTCTGCCACGCGCTCGAGGTCGGCCGTGGAAATCTCCACGTCCAGGGCGTTCTCCACGGCCTCGCTGCCATGGCTGCCGTCCGCACGACTTAGCATGCGCATACGGCTGGGAAGCCATCCGCGTGCATCCATGAAGCGAATGGCCACGATGCGGTTGAACCAGGTGTAGGCCGCACGGTCGCACAGCGCCTCGTGACCCACCTCTGTCTGTATGCGCAGCAGCTCGTCACGCTGCTCAACCTCAGCAGGACTTAGGGGCAGGCCGTTGACGGTCTCGGACCCAACGGGCGCGGGTGCAGGTTCGGTGATGCCGTAGCGCACCATCTGCGCCTCCACGCCTTTGATGAGCTCCGTACGGGCCCAGGTGCAGAAGCTCTTAAGAGCAGAATCGTTCATGGTTGATGAGCCTTTCTAAACGCCATAAGCCACCGGTGCGCGCTTTGGCACCGGCGGCTCCGCGGGTTAGTTGATACGGATCTCGTCGCTTGCAGCGAGCGCCTGCATAAGACGGGAGCGCAGGTCGTCCACGTAGCGCTCCACGTCCTCTGCGGACAAGAGACGACTCGGCTTGGCCAGATCGGCGCGGCGCACAGTCTTGATCTTGCGCTGGGGCTTGGGCGCGGGCGCGGGAGCAGACGATGCGGCGCCCTTGTTGGAGACCTTCTTGACCACCTCGCCCGTACTCATGACCTCGGTGGCGCGGCGCTCGTTGTCCATACGCACGCGGGCCTCATCCACAGCGTCGTACATCTCGTTGGCCGCCGCACTGAGCCAGTCGCCCCAGTTAGTTGCAACAACGCTCAGTTCGTTGAGACTTTGAGCGCTGTGGGCACGGTTTTTGAACGACTCGTATTTGGTGCCGGCGTCTGCTATGGCATCCTTGGCCTGATTGACAAAGCCCTTTTGACTCTCGGCCTGCGCCCGCAGGTCTTGCAGATCGCTCTCGATGCGACACAAAAACTCATTGCGGCGGATGCCCAACAGCTTTTTCATGTCATCCTCGACGGGATCCATAAGCGGCTGCAGGTCTTTAATACGGCCGTAGGGCTTGGGATCTTTGAGGATCTCACGAACCTTTGCCACGTTCTCCACCGCACCGGGAATGTCATCGGAGGCATACTCGATACCCTCGGTGCGGTTCAAGAAATCCCTGGCGTGGTCAAACGCTGTTCGTTGATTGGACTCGAAGAACTCAACCACCTTGTCAAAGTCTTCCTTGGCATCGAGCAAACGCTCCTCGTGCTTGGTGTACGTGGTCAAGAACGCCTCGGCCTCGTTCTGGTCCTTAAGGACGTCGGCCACCTCCGAGCGCATCTTCTCGCACTCGTCCTCACCGGGATACGGGTAGGCCGGCTTGATGCCCGTGTAGTAGTCGCGTGCCATGGCGAGGCACGACTCGCGCAAGCCCTCAAGGCGCTCTTTGAGCTCGGCCACGAGCTTATCCTCGTTGGAGGGCACGGTCTTGAGATCAAACAGGTCACACATGAGTTCGCCCGCGGCGCGTAGCAACCGGTCGCTCATGCGCATGCGCAAGCGCACCTGGGCCTTATCGGCATCCTTGCGCAGGAGCGCCACCATGCGGCTGTCGCCGGCTTGAACCGTCTGGCCGCCAAACAGCACCTGCGCGCGCTGCTCCACCACAAGCTGCGCCACCACATTTGCGATGTCGACCTCGCGCCAGCCAAAGGGCCTTTTCTGGTACTGGCGCTGGATATCGCCCATAGCGGTATCCAGGTGGCGCTGGTGCTGCACTTTGAGGTAGTCCTCGACCTCCTTGAGCGCACGCGTGTTACCCGCGTCCATGCCAGCGAGCCCCACTTGAACGTTGCCAGCCAGAGTGGAGCGAATATCAGAATCGCT
This sequence comes from uncultured Collinsella sp., assembly GCA_900552755.1. GTDB lineage: Bacteria > Actinomycetota > Coriobacteriia > Coriobacteriales > Coriobacteriaceae > Collinsella. The sequence goes on along the minus strand of USAY01000023.1, from coordinate 4,298 downwards.
CGTGACCGGCACGCCGATATAGTCGGCCTTTTCAAAGACCACATCGCACAGCTGCGCCAGCACTTGCTCAAAGACCTGAGCGGGTTTGGCCGCGCGGACCTCAACAATGCGGCCGTCGACCGCGCAACGTGCATGGAGCACGGCCTCGCTCAAAAGGGTATCGGCCTCTTTCTCGTTATAGGCCGCCTCGCGCATCTTGGACTCGACGATCTGGCGCGTACTCGGCTGAAGCTCCTGGAGATTTCGCGTCTTGGCGTACTTGCGAATCTTGGCGGCGTTGACGAGTGGGGCCCAATAATCCACCTCGTCGCTCAAGGCCACGATGGCCTTATCCACGGATTTCAATGCCAGCTCGGCATCGTCCGAACGGCCCAGATCGCTGGCCATGGTCACCACGGAAAGTTCCATGCCGCCCATGTTGGATCCATGAATCGAGCCATCCACGTAGCGGTCAAAGGGGAAGTCGTTGGTCCCGCGATTGAGCTTGCGCGTAGTGTAAATGCTTTCGAACAGGCGCTTCTTGATGTACTCAATCACCTTCGCGTTGTCGATCGGGGTCCGTGCAATCTCCTGTGCGATTTCTTGTTCCTCGTCGGTAAGGAAGCTGTAGATATCGCCCTGGCGCGCCACGTAGTTCTCGTGTTCCAGGCGGGAGAGGGATTCCTTGACGCGGTCCTTAAGGGCGCGCTTGTCCACGTCGAGGCCGTCTATCATGAAGATGGAGATGTTCTCGACCGTGGCCTTAACGTAGCCGATGTAACGAATCAGGTACAGGAGCTTGAGCACCTGAACGTCGTAGGGTTCAAGGCCCTTTGCGTCCTCGGCCGCACGGACCGCGCGGTCGACCACCTGGTTGATGCCGTGCTCAAGGTCTTTGGAGATAGTGTCGAAGAAGCACCAGAACGGCACGAGTGCACCGGTCTGGTCATACTGGATGGCCTGAGCGCTCTCCTGGAACGCGCTCAGCATGGAGCGCTCGCCCGTTGACATATGCTTGGCCTTGACACCGTGCTTGCGCACCTCGGTCATCACGTCGGGCAGGAGCTTAAACTGGTAGCCCACAAACGGGTAGCTGGCCACAAAATCCTTGGAGTTGGCGTAGCCGGCAAGGTCGGAACGCGAGCCACCCTCAAAGGTAAAGTTGTTTTTAAGCACGGCGGCGTCTTGCTCGTAGACCTGTGCAAGCATATCGGCCGCCGGCGCGGTCTTCTCGAGCACACGGCGCTGGATGACCTCGTCCACGCTGGAGCTGGAGAGCGAAAGGCGGGTATTGAAGCGGCCCTGGATCTTTGAAAAGTCGTTGCCCACGGGCAGGCTCAGGTTGTCGATGGCCTCCTGGCTCGTAACCATCACCCACACGCGGCCACCGCAGGCGGCACCCAGCTCCTCGACGATGGTCTGAAGGCTCAGCATAAGGCTTGGGTCCTTGTCGTTTGTAATAAACTGACCCACCTCGTCGACCATAAAGAGCAAACGGAAGTTGCCGCCGCGGGCCGCTGCCCGAGCGTCTACGTAGTCCTTGACCTTTTTGGCAAAAACATCGGGGGCCAAAACCTCGTCCTCAGAACCCTCGAGCCAGTTCCATGCGGCCTTTTCGCTCATGCCGAGCACGCTCTGCAACACCTCGGCCACGTCGTCCTCAAAGTAGCTGTAGGTGTCGCGGGTCTGGAGCCAGGACTCGCCGTTGACGCACTCAAAGGCCTCGCGGAACTCCTGGGTCTTGCCCAGGGAATCGATGTAGTCCTCGAGCTTTGCAAGCTTGAGGTCCTCGCCGTAGAAGCCGCGCGCCTCGTAGAACATGCGCTCAAAGCCGCGAAGCAGCGCCGTGGGAGCCGTATCGCCCTGCTTCCACTGGCCCGCCTTACTATCGATGTTAAAGAGGATGGCCTGCGTGGGCACCGAGCAGGCGCGCTCCATGGCAGCCGCGACCATGGGGTCGACAATCTTGCCGTCAAAGTAGCGGATGGCGCTCTTACCGCCGATCTGGCGATTCTCGAGCAGGTAGCTCAGCATCTTGAGAAAGTGCGATTTACCGGAACCGAAGAAGCCGCTGATCCACACGCCGATCTTGTCGGTGTGAACATCGATGGCATCGCCGTATGCCTTGAAGAACGTGGCAAGGTGCCCTTGCAGCTCGCGCGTCACCACGTACTCGTCAAGCTCCTGGCGGATGGACCCATCTTTTGAATCCTGGACCTTGACCACGCCGTTGATGGAGCGGTTGATGTCTTTTGCAAAGAGGTCGCGAATGATAGTGTTGTCCATGGGTGCTCCTTTGGGTTTGGGAACGTATGGCAAAGGGTTGTTGCCGGCGGCAGTGCCTTGTCTGCGGGGAGCCGTGCTTACGAGATATCGATGGCGCGGTAGTAGTTGTCGGCCGGCAGACGGTTAAAGAGCTGGAAAGAAGAGCCGTTGAAACTGCCCGGATAGGCGGCGACCACAGGCACCTCATCAAAATCCGCAAGCATGCAGTGGAGAAGCGTGTGTATGCGAAAGAACGGGAAAACCTCGCCCGCGCCGGTGAGGAGAACGACGTCTCCAGGCGCGTGCGGCTCGGTCTGCTCAAGGATGTACACGGCGACTTTCTCGGGCGAGGCGAACTTGGCCACGTCCTCGAGCACGCGCTGGGTACCGCGGCGCTCCTCTTGGTGCGGGATAGCCTTGAGGACACGGCGCTTTTCGAGAATTGCCAGCACGGCGTCGTAAAGGTTCACGACCTTGAGCGTGCACGGAAGCTTGTCGGCCTCGGCATCGCGTGAAAGGGTGTCAAATAATGCACGCGCCTCAAACTCCAGCGCGGGGTCATAGCAAAAAGTGTGGAAGCCGATCTCATTGCCTATGCCCTTGTTGGCCAAAAAGTCCTCGCTGCACAGGCACTCGCGCAGAAGCTGCGCACGGCGCTCAAATTCCTGACAGGCGCGCTCGGAGCGGGCATGCGCCGCCACGACGCTCTTGCGGGAATGGATACCGATATTGGTGGTGAGATCAGTCGCCGGGGTGATAACAGGGTCGACGGCGCTTTTGACGGGAGCCACGCTACATCACCGCCCTGCCGGTAAGGGCCGCGATAAGCGACTGCTCGCCCAGCTGAACCAAGGCTCGCTCGACATCGGAATCGAGGAAGAGTGGTGACAGGCGCTCGGACTCCGGGCCCTGGCCCTCGCCGATAAGGCCGGCATGGCGGAGCGTCTGGCGGAGCGAGCCCTTAATGCGCTTGACCGTGGCCTCAGTCCAGCGGGCCGCGTCCGGATACTCCGTGGTAAAGCGTGTCATAAAGGCGTTGAGGTCAACCGCCGTAAAGGCATAATCGAAGTTTTGTAGGCGCTCCCCTACCTCGACGAGCACGAGCTCGCGCACGATATCGTAGCGGCAGATCATGCTGTAGAAGATGGCCTGGTCCGCCTGCGTGGGAGTGCCGGATGCCATGAGCCTGGTTAGGGATGACGCAGCCTCGACGGCGGTTTTGGGGTCGATGCCGCGCGCGGCGCATACGGCGTCCGTGGGCACCATGGCGTCAAGGCGGCGAAGGCACACGGTTGCGCGGTTGGCGACCATGCGCTCCGTGGGATATTGAAAGAGGTTCTCGCTCTTTACGCGTACAATGACCTGCTCGTCGCTTGCGCCCTGCATACGAAGGGCAGCGACGATGCGCATCTCATGCGGGAGGAATTGCTCGCGGGTGAGCACCCCCCCCCCGAACGCTTTTTGTGGTTACATCCACAGTACACGCTCCAAGGGTGTCAAAGGCTGTCACAAGTGCGCCGCAACCCGGCAGGCAGGCGCGGCGCACATGACAATAATCATACCTGTTGGTAAAAAAGTTACCACGCCCAGAGTGTCAAATGTTGAGCAACAAAATTTAATCCGGTTAACGGTCATTTTCGCAGCTTAGAAACTTTAACGAGGTCGCCCCAAATCACACTTGCCAGACAACCGCGCTTACGAATGCAGGCACGCATACGCACAACGCCACCCTCCGCTACACTCAACATAGAGTTCTACATATGATTCTATGTAAGGAGTTTCATATGCCTGTCGTAAAGCCTATTTCTGATCAGACGCGCGCTAACTACCATTCAGGAACGCGAAGATCACATTCAACGTACCATCGCTCATGGTTATGACGACCTCACCAACGGTCGTGTGCGCCCCTGGAAACAAGCGAAGGCCGAGGCAGATCGGATGCGAGCCATCAGGTAAGGTCACCCCCCATGTAACCATCCTGTAAATCATAGCGGCGTAGTCGAGTTTTACCGTGATGCGGTCGCGCCTGGCGCTCCACTGTGCTAAAGTATCCC
>USAY01000022.1 GCA_900552755.1 uncultured Collinsella sp. | reverse complement strand
GAGTTCCGCACGAGCCGGAGAGCACTTAATGTGCTCTCCGTGCGAGCAGGACTGTAGAGCAGGAAACCTTGTATACGCCCGCTCGCTCCCGAGGGGCATCTCTCATGCAAAAACTTTTGTTGGGTAAAGTCCGAGGTCAGTGGCGTTTTATACCGAGAAATTCAAAAAAAGTTGAAAATTCATTACATATTTGCGTTGACTTTAGGTAACTAAAGTTTCATACTCCTTTTCAACCACTGGGGGATGTGAACACGCACGGATCGTTCGCATCATGATTGAAGAGGATTTCTTAGACATGTTCACGCATCAGCTAAACATTATCAGCGTAGTAATTATCTGATGCGGGTTAGCACATACAGCTAGCCCGTACGATAACGGGCGGCTGATGAAGATGAGGGCCGTCGAGCGCAACCGACGGCCCTCATTTTTTATGTCTAGGAAGTTCTTTTTAGAGGAGGAAATGTAATGAACGGAGTTTTGCTCATGGTTGTGGCTGCGGCGGTGCTCGCCTGCGGCTATCTGGGCTACGGCCGCTGGCTGGCCAACAAGTGGGGCGTTGACAAAGAGGCCCTCACGCCGGCCAAGCGCATGAAGGACGGCAAGAGCTTCTCGCCCGTCTCTGCCTTCACCGCGTTCTCGCACCAGTTCAGCTCGATCTGCGGTGCTGGCCCTGTCACGGGTACGATCGTCGCCATGGCCTTTGGCTGGCTGCCCGTCGTGCTCTGGGTCCTCGTCGGCGGTATCTTCTTTGGTGCCGTCCACGACTTTGGTGCTCTGTACGCTTCGATGAAGAACAACGGCAAGTCGCTCGCTCAGCTCATCGAGAAGTACATCGGCAAGACCGGCCGTCGCCTGTTCCTGCTGTTCTGCTGGCTGTTCTGCATCATCGTCATCGCCGCCTTCACCGACATGGTCTGCAAGACGTTCATGTTCACCCCGGCCGTTGACGCTTCTGGTGCTGCTACCGGTGCCATCGACTTCACCAAGTCCTATGCCGCCGGCTGCGCTGGTACCATCTCCATCCTGTTCACCTTCGTCGCTATCGCCTTTGGTTGGGCCCAGAAGAAGTTCAACCTCACCGGTGCTGCCGAGTTCGTCACCGGCGTGGTCCTCATGGTTCTCATGTTCGCCGTCGGTATGCAGTTCCCGGTCTACCTGGATAAGTTCCAGTGGTTCGCCGTCGTCATGGTCTACCTGGTCTTCGCTGGCGCTATGCCCATCCAGATGCTCAAGACCCCGCGTGACTACCTCACTTCCATCATGATGATCGTCATGATCGTCTGCGCTGTCCTCGGCATCGTCGTCCTGGGCGTCAACGGTCAGGCCACTATCACCGCTCCGGTCTTCACCGGCTTCTCCACTGCCTCCGGCATGATGTTCCCGGTCCTGTTCGTCTCCGTCGCTTGCGGTGCTCTCTCCGGTTTCCACAGCCTCGTTTCTTCCGGCACCTCTTCTAAGCAGGTCGAGAAGGAGCAGGACGCCGTCAAGGTCGGTTACGGCGCCATGATCGTCGAGTCCTTCGTCGGCATCCTTGCCATCATCGTCGCCGGCATCATGTTCTCCGACATGAACACCGCCGGTACCGGCGCCCTCAACGCCGGTGTCGCTTCCACCCCGTTCCAGATCTTCGCCGCTGGCATCTCCCGCGGTATGCAGGCCTTCGGTGTTGACGGCACGCTCGCTACCGTCTTTATGACCATGAACGTCTCTGCTCTGGCCCTGACCTCGCTCGACGCCGTCGCCCGCATCGCCCGCACTTCGTTCTCCGAGTTCTTTGCCCAGACCAACGATGCCCTGGCCATCGAGTCCAAGGCCGGCTATATGAAGGTCCTCGGCAACCCCTGGTTCGCCACGGTCGTTACCCTGCTTCCCGGTCTTGCCCTCGCTTTTGGTGGCTATGCCAACATCTGGCCGCTCTTTGGTGCTTCCAACCAGCTGCTCGGCGGCATGACCATGATCACCCTCGCCGTGTTCTGTAAGTGCACCGGCCGCAAGGGCTGGATGCTCTACGTGCCCGTCGTCTTCCTGCTCTGCTGCACCTTCACCTCGCTGGTCCAGAGCGCCATGGGCTGCATGGTCGCTGTCCAGGCTTACGGCTTCTTCGGCACCATCCCGGCTACCGCCACCACGGCCGCCGTCTCCGTCGCCGCCACCAAGGGCCTGCAGCTTGTCTTTGCCGTTCTGCTGATGGTCCTGGGCCTCATCGTTGCCGTTAACTGCCTCAAGGAGTTCTTCGGCAAGGAGACCGGTTCCATGCCTGACGAGGATCCCGAGTGGTCCGAGATGGGCAAGGCCGAGTATGGCCGCACTGCTGCTGCCGAGGCTCCCGTCGACGCCGAGGCCGCCAAGGCTTAGCCGACCTGACGAGTTGAACGTCACATCTATATGACTCGGAAAGACCGGGTCCGCGACTTCGCGGGCTCGGTCTTTTTTTCATGCAAAAGCGGGTGACGCTCGAGTGTTCTCGCAGATGTTTTGCATGGATAAGGGCGCGCGTTGTACCATATGGACGTATATGTGTGCATATGAAAGGGGCCCCGTGGCCAAGACGGTATATTCCGATAACCAAAATAATGTCGATGCCCTGGCTGAACGTCTGAGCAGCCAGACGTCGCTTTCTGCCGAGCGTGCCAAGCTGGTTGCCTACGACCTGCTTTGCCGCAAGGCGCTCAAGATTAAGTCGAGTGCGCTGGCGCAGATTTTCCGCTCCGTCGATAAGGAATGTGACACCAAGGCGATGCGCGATGAGCTTATCGCGGCCAATATTGTGACCAAGATCGAGGGTAGCGGCATTAACGGGCGCCCGGCGTTCTATACCATCAATGCCGAGATCCGCGATGCCCAGGAGCAGCCTGCCGAGTCCGTCGAGGATTCCGCTGACGTGCCTGCTGTGGAAGAAGTTGCTCCGCGTGAGCATGTCGATACCGATGAGTTGCTCGATGAGAACGTCGTGCGTGCCTTTACGGCCAAGGCAGGACGCGGCGGTTTTGGCGGGGGTGGCAAGCGCGATGCGCAGCGCCGCGCCCAGCAGGAGCGCTTCCGTCGCGCCGTCGCTCAAAAGGATGGGGCCGTTACCGAGGTTGTCGAGAACGAGCCCGTCTCCGAGCCGCAGGAGTCTGTGAAAGAGCAAAAGTCCGCTGAGCCTCAGGAACCCAAGCGTCGCCGCGGTGCGCATTTTAGGGCCGAGCAGCAGGATGTTGTGCGCGAGGCCGAAGAGACTGCCGAAGTTGCGGACGATTCTGAGAAGCCGGCCAAGAAGGCCTCAGACTCGTGTCGTCCCGGTCGCGGCTTTGCAGGTCGCGCGTACCCCGTAAAGCGCCAGGAGAAGGTTAATCAGGTTCCGGAGGTGCGGGCCGAGAAGGCCGTGAAGCCTGCCGAGTCGGGAGTTCGTGAACAGAAGCCTGTTGATGAGCAGACTGCGTCCGATACGGAGACCCAGGGCCAGCAACCTGCGGTTGAACAGACGGGGGAGGGTGCTTCGAGCAAGCCTCGCCGCCGTCGCCATCGTGGGGGCCGCAGTTCCCATGCCGAGACTGCAGCCGAGAAGACCACGCCGCAGGACGAGGATGCGAAGGTCGAGGTTTCTTCGGGGCAGCCTAAGCGCCAGCGGGCGAAGGAGAGTAAGTCCGATCGTCCGCAGAAGCAGGCGTCTATGCTGAAGCGCGAGCGCAATTCCCAAGGCGATTCTAAGCGCAAGTCTCAGAAGAAGCCGGAGTCTGCCGCAGCAGATACTGCTGCCCAGCAGCCCAAGTCGGCCGTTCACGGCGAGGTCTCGGCGTTTGCCCTTGCCCGCGTTTTAGGCAGGCAGCTGCTCAAAGTTGTCCCTACGCCCACGGCGCTCTCTAAGATCAAGGAGCAGCAGACTCAAATTGTTAAGGTCGAGGGCAAGGACGGCAAAAAGGCTCCGCAGCGCACTCAGCACAACGAGATGTCCAACCGCAAGATTGCCGAGGAAATTGCGATCATCCAGGCTTGGATTGAGCAGAATCGCGGTGCCGACACGCCGGTCGCTTCGCGTCGCCAGCGCGCCTACCAGATTTTTAACGATGAGAAGGCCTTTGACGGCAAGCACGGCGAGCGCCTGATTCGGCGTATGACCGAAAAAGGTATCAGCATGCAGGCGATTAAGGTCGCCCCCAACCGCCCCGTGCACTTTACGGGTTTCTTTACGCTGGGCGCCGACAAGCCGTTCATTATGGTCGAGAACCTAGACACCTATGACGAAATCGTCAAGCTCCTGCGCGGCCGCAAGCACGCCAAGCTTTTTGGCACCAAGGTGGGCGGCGTGATCTTTGGCGGTGGCTGCAAGGCGAGCGTTTCGCACGCACTGGATGATTATCTGGCCGAGATCGGCTATCGCTTTAACTATGTCTACTACGTGGGCGACATCGACCGAGAGGGTGCGCGCATTGTCGAGCAGACCCGTAACGCCAATGTGGTAGAGATTCGCCTGCATGCCGGTATGTATCGCGCCATGCTTGCCGAGCACAAGCGTCGCGTGAAGGCCGGCGGAGAGTGCGAACCCGCAGCTGCCAACCAGGGTGTGCCGCAGAACCTGGCGGCGACGATCAAGGATCTGCCCATGGTCACGCGCGTGCAGTTCCGCAACGTGCTGCGCGAGGGCGGACGCATTCCACAGGAGATTCTGATGACCGCCGACTATCGGGATGGCGACTCGGGAAGCTTCGACCGCATGCTGAACAATTAGTTCCGCCGTTCTACCGAACGGCGGTCCTCTCGACGCTGCGAGGGGCCCTGGCACGGCAATCTGACGTTCAACTTCGGCGGCGCGACCAGAAGGTCGGCGCCGCCTTGTTTCACGTCACCTTGCCATGCCAGGGCCCCTCTCGCTGTCACGTCCAAAACATCGGGGCTAGTGGCCTCCTGTTCGTGCGGAACTCGCGATAAACCTAAGCCGGTGCCCCCGCTCTCCCGGGGCCTGTGGCTACTTGGTTGTCGCAAGCGGCTCGCTTTTCGGAACTGGGCTGATGATTTCTAGATGTAAGGCGCTCTTGGTCCTAACGGGCCTGGGGCGCCTATCTTTTGGAGGTAGATTTTTGGGACATGCCTGAAAATCTACCTCAAACTTCTAGTGTAGGACGAGAAGTTGTAGCTGAAACTTCTCTTGTAGGACGAGAAGTTATATACTCAAGATGTTGAAAGGAGAGCATTATGGCGCCTACAGCGTTGGGTATTGCAGAGATTGTTGCCGAGGCCCGTTCCTTTGAGATTCCTCACGTCGTGCATCGAGACGATGCCATCAGTGATCTTCCTGAGCCAAAGCCGTTCAATCTTGTCCATATCATCACGGGTATCAGGCGCTGCGGCAAAACGTTCTATGCGTTTCAATGGATTCATCGCCTTATCGATCGCGGTGTCGATGCCGAGCGTATCTTCTATTTCAATTTTGCTGATGACCGTCTTCGACCGGCGCCGGACACGCTCATGAGCGACATTTTGGAAGAGTATTGGCGGCAGGTTCCCTCAGCGCGAACGAAAGGCTGTTATCTCTTTCTGGATGAGGTGCAGGAGACCGATGGCTGGCAGGGCGTTTGTCAGCGTTTGGCGGAGCACGAGAGCGTAACGCTTGTTATCACCGGATCGTCCTCAAAACTATCTGCCGATGAAATAGCGACGCAGTTTCGCGGTCGCTCGCAAGAGCACGCTATGCATCCGCTTTCATTCCGCGAGTATTGTGCGTTTCATCACATTGAAACGCCGGATATGTCTACTAGTGCTGGGGCTCCAGCTGTTTCTCCGCAGCGGCGAACTGATCTGGAATCGGCATATGACCGTTATCTCATAGAGGGTGGCTTTCCTGGGGTTCAGGAGCTTGATGCCGGTTCGCGTATTCAGATGCTTCAAGCCTATTTGCGAGATGTTGTTGCACGAGACATTCTCGAGCGGAGCGGGCGCACGGATATCGCTCTTGCCAACCAAGTAGGGCTCTTCTGCCTTCGAAACACGGGTTGCGACCTTTCGGTTAACAGTTTGTTGGAAGCCTTAAAGTCTGTCGGATATCGAGCGTCATGGGAAAAAATAAACGAACTCGTTCGTTTATTCCAGCAGGCTCATCTCATTGGATTACTTCCGGAGTATTCAACTTCTTTGGCTCCTAAGACAACGACAACAGACAAGGTCTATGCCGTCGACCAGGGGATGGCATATGCAACATCGCGTGCTAATCAGCAGGATATAGGAAAGCGTTTGGAGACTGCGATTTATGCTGAACTCATGCGCCGTACGGCAAACGGCCGGTTGGAAACGGTGACTTCATTTACGGCTCCAACGCAAGCACGAGAAAAAGTTGATTTCTTGGTCGGCGACGCTTTGGCATCGGAACCATACGCGCTTTACCAGGTGACAGTCGATATGACGGCAGAGAAAACGCGCAGGCGTGAAGTTGGTTCCCTTGAGGTTGCTATGGTAAAAACCGGTATCAAGGATGCCAATATCATCACGCTGCGCGAGGCGACCCAGATCAAAACGGAGCATGGCGTCATCGAGGTTATTCCCGCATGGAAATGGTCGCTTGGTCTGTAATGCTACGCCGGCCCGCCGGGGCCGCACGGCACCATGTTGATGACCGGCGCTTTAGGAACGTCCCTAAGTGCCGGTTTGGCTGGTAAGTCGAGATGTGGGGAGCCCGTTGCTGGTATGGGACGGAGGGATTCCGCGTCCGCCTGGTCGGCGGCCGCGCTCCGCTGCGTCGCTTCGCTCCTTGCGTGCTGCGCTGGAAAACGCTTCGCGTTTCCTCAGCTCCGCACCCTTGCGGGTTCGAATCCCTCTGCTTGCCCACAAGAAAGCGCCCTGGGCCGTTATGGGCTCAGGGCGCTCAATTTTAATGGCTGGGACGGAGGGATTCGAACCCCCAACAGCCGGCACCAAAAACCGGAGTTCTACCGTTGAACTACGTCCCAATGTGTGGTGTTGCCCAAAAGCAACTCGTTTAGTTTACCTAATCTGCGAGGGCATCGCAAACGCCATCGAGCAGGCGTACGGCGAGTGTCTGCGCGTCGCTGGCCGTGAAGGTGCCGTTGTAGCGCGTCATGCCCGTGAGCTCAATGCGAATGCGTGCCGGCTTCTGCTGCGCGGCGACATTGGCAGTGCGGATGCGCTGGGCCAGGTTATGGCACTCGGCGAGGGCGATCGTGGCGCGCGGCGCTGCATCTGCGGGCAGCTCATCGCTTGCAATTTCGAGTACCAGGTCCACGTCGGTCGGAACCTCGGAATCGCAAAGCATCATGCCGCTACTATCGGTCGTCGCCGTGGCGATGTTCCACATGCGCGATGCAACGCTGCGCGCGATGGGGTCCTCACCGATGACGGCAATCTGGAAGCGCTCGAGCACGTTGGCGGCGCGAGCAAAACCGATGCGGGACTCGGCTTCGGTGACCGAGGGCTTGCCCTCCCACACATGGTGCAGGCGGTTGATGTAGGCGTAGGTGTCCTGGAAGGCCATGCCGTCGGCAAACAGGCCGACATTTTCTTGGAACTGCTGCAGGGCGGCCTCGGTATGCGGACCAAAGTAGCCGTCGTCTTCGCCACAGGCAAAGCCCAAAACGTTGAGAGCGCGCTGCAGGGCCTGCACATCGGCGCCATGGAAATTGGGCATGCGCAGATAGAGAGTGCGGTCGCCCAGCTTATACGAAGCGTCTACAAGGGCGCTCCAGCAGGGGATATCGACGGCATGACCGGCAGCAAGGCCGCTGTCGAGCCTGAAGGTGCTGACGGCCTGCTCAGTGGTGGCTCCAAAGTACTTGTCGGTGACTTCGGCGGCATCAATCGTGTAGCCGAGCTGCAGGAGACGAGACTGCACGTCCTCGACGGCTGCTCCTTGCATGCCCGTTGTAATAGGTTCCATGAACGAACCCCTTTCGGCGTACCATTCGTACTATTTGAGCGTCTGTCGGATAGACAACGCAAAGGGATGCATAAACATGCACTCAACAGTGTAGCAAGTTGTGCCTAAATACGCTGCTGACAGGTTTTATAACCCCCGTTAGTTAAGGCGCTCCACAAAGAAATCTGCCATGGAGAGGAACAGCTCGCGTGCGTGCGGATCAAGCTCAACGTTCTCGATGGCCGCTTTGGCCTTAGCGGTCAGGTCGAGCGCGTAAGTGTGGGCGTAATCGATGGAGCCGGTCTCCTGGAAGATCTCCACGGCGCGTGCGAGCTGCGCGGGATCATCGGTGCCCGAGGAAAGAATCGCCTCGACCTCGTCGTGGTGGCGCTCATCAGAGAGGGCGTGTACGGCGACAAGCGTGCGCTTGCCCTCGGTGATGTCGGTGCGGAAGTCCTTGTTGGCGGCTTCCTTAGTGCCGACAAGGTTGAGCAGGTCGTCCTGAATCTGAAAGGCAAGGCCCGTATGCAGGCCAAAGGCGCGCAGCGCTTCGATTTGCTCATCGCTGCCGCCGCCGATAATGGCTCCGGCGGCAAGCGGCGTGGCTCCGCTGTAAAACGCGGTCTTGTGCGTCGCCATGTCCAGGTAGTCATCAACCGAGATATCAAAGCGCCCGTCACGGACCCAACCCAGGTCGAGCGCTTGACCCTCGATGGTGCGGACGATCATCTCGGTAAGCTCGTGGAGCACACGCAGCTTCACGTCGGACTCCAGCGTGGGGTCGTCGAGAACCGTCTTGGTGACCATGGTGAGCGCCAGGTCGCCACAATTGATGGCAAGGCCCGTGCCCTCGGTAAGGTGCATACAGGGCTTGCCTCGACGAAGCTGTCCGTTGTCGGCGATGTCGTCGTGGATCAGTGCGCCCGACTGGAAATGCTCGATAGCTGCCGCGGCGCTGCGGGCGCTCTCAAAGCTACCGCCCACTGCGGTTGCGGCGAGCATACAGATAAGCGGGCGGTGGCGCTTGCCGGCGTTGGCCGTAAAAGCCGAGAGCGGCGCGTACAGGTAGCGCTCGATATCGGCAGAGGTCGCCTGTCCGTCAAAGAACGTGGCCAGATAGTCGTTAATCTGGTCAAAGTGCTGGGCTAAAAAGCTGGTAAACGGACTGGACACGGGTTCTCGCATTCTTTCTTGGGTTACATCGTTGCGGTGTGCAGATACCATATTGCCACATTGGAGTTGCCGGCGCGTCTGTTTTGGCGATTTGGAGAAACGGGACGCGTGCGCGTGCCGGCTGCTTATATAAGCCTAAAGTGCTCGAGCGCCTTGACGACGCCATCTTTGTCGACCGAGTCGGTGATGTAGTCGGCGCGCTTTTTGAGATAGTTCGGCGCATTGCCCATGGCGATACCGACATCGACGGCGTTCATCAGCGAGACGTCATTGCTGGCGTCGCCGATGCCGTATACGGTTCCGTGGTGGGGATCGAGGGCGTCGAGTACAGACTGGATGCCCCCGCGCTTCGTGCATTCGCGGGGCGAGATTTCGGTTACCTCGAGTTCGAGCTCGTTAAAGCACAGCAGCGGCTCAAGTGCCTTATCTTGAGCGATGTGGTTGGCGAGCGATGTAGACATCAAGATCTTGTAGACACTGTAATGTTGCAGCTGCGTGACTGCGTCGCCCAGGGTGCGCGCGTATCCGGGAGCATCGGGGGCATCGGCACTCATGCGCACGACGCCGTTGAGGCCCTCAAAGCGGATGACCTCGCCCGATTGCTCAAGGTAGGGGGCAAGACGCTGCAGCATACTGGGCGTCATCGACAGATCGCGAATTGCGTGTCCGTTGATCTCGGCGTAACCGCCCGCAAGACAGACGATGCCGGTCCAGGGCAGCTCAAGAAGTTTGGGGTGGATGCAGCTGAGGGTGCGTCCTGTGCAGATAAAGGCCATGTTGCCGTTTGCAACGAAATCGCGGATGGCCTGCGAGACCGCCTCGTTGGGATAAGGGGACAGGTCACGCTCGTCTTCGGGAAGGTCTTGGGCGAGCCTGGGGTCTTGCCAGGCGAGCGTTCCGTCGATATCGAAGAAGCAGATATCGCCGCGCTTATGGGCTGCGCTGGCGGCAGGGGAGGCCGAGGTGGTGGGCACAAATCCCGGCTCGAGGCCCATGATCTGGTCAAAATGCTCTTTAACGCGGGGAACGGAGATGCCGATGATCACCTGGGCGGTCTTGCCCGTAATGATGAGGCCCTTGGCGCCCACCGCGACAAACGACGCGTTATCTGCAACGATGGAAGGGTCTGCGACCTCGACGCGCAGGCGCGTGGCGCAGTTGGTTGCGCCCACGATATTGCCAACGCCACCTAAGAGCTGAATTACCCGCTCAGCGAGGACGTGATCTTGATCGGATCGACTATTGACTTCGTCATTGGGAGATTGCTCATTGGCAAAGTCGCTTCCCGTTAAACGATCGATTGTCGTGCGATTGGCGACATGATTCTCGCGGCCCGGCGTCTTAAGGTCATAGACCAAGATGAGTGCTCGAAAACTAACAAAGAAGATGAGGCTAAAGGCAAGGCCGATGCCGAGCGCCAAAAGGTAGGAGCCGGCATGCATTCGCATGAGTGGGATGAAGTTGAAGGCCGTCATTTCCATGAGACCGCCCGAGAAGATGCCGACGATGCCAAAGAAGTTCATGGTCATGGCAAGGCAGGAGGATAGGACGGCGTAGAGCAAAAAGAGTCCGGGATAGGTGAACATAAAGAGAAACTCGAGCGGTTCGGTGACGCCGCAGACCACCGAGGCGACGATGGCGGGCAAAAGGATGACCTTAAGGCCGGCGCGGCGTTCGGGTTTGGCGGTGAAATAGAATGCTGCCGCGATGGCGGGAAGGCCAAAGAGCTTGCCCCAGCCGGTGGCGGTAAAACCTGCCCAGGGTGCAAGTTCATTTAAAGGGCGCGTGCTATGGGAGAGAATGGGGAGCAGGTTGGTCCACGTGGCGTAAATACCGTCGTGAATGACCAGATTGTCGTAATAGATGGGCATATAGAGCAGGTGGTGCAGCCCCATGGGCTCGAGTGCTCGCTCCAAAAACACAAAGATGCCCACGCCGAAGGGGCCGACGCCTGCAAGTGCGTGGCGCAGCGTTTCGGTCACAGCGTATGCGAAGGGTACGATGGCGGCCGAGATGGCGGCAAGGGCAAACACGGCAAAAAAGCTGATGAGGTAGACCAGTGAGGAACCCGAGAAGGTGCCGAGCCAATCGGGAACCTTGGCATCGTAGAAGCGATCATGGATGGCGACGACGGTTGCCGATACCGCCAGCGGGCCGATAATGCCGGTGTCGAGCGTCTTGATGCCGTCGATGACGGTGATGCCGCTGGCGGGGGTCAAAGATGATGGGTACTTAAGTCCAAGGTTGTCGCCGCTCAGCTTAATGATCTCGCTCAAAAAGAAGCAATAGGCAAAATAAGCCACGAGTGCCTCGAGGCAGCAGCGTGCCGGTTGCTTTTGGGCAAGACCGATAGGCAGCGCTACGGCAAAAAGGAGCGGGAGACGTTTAAAGACCGTCCACGAGCCGCGCTGGATGATGGTCCAGAAAACGTACCAAGGGGTTCCGTATACGGCGAGATCGCCGACGATGTCCGCAGTCGTTGCGAGAGCGGAGATGCCGACCATGAGGCCTGATATAGAAAACAGCATGGCGGGCGCGAACATGGCTCCGCCAAAACGTTGGATTTTCTGCAGCATAATATGCCTTTCGGATGCAACATGCTGTGCGAGCAAGAACGTTTAAACAATGAACTCATTGTAGAGGACTGGCTGCTTGCCGCATTGACGGTTTTGATTCGGTCCGATTTGGGTTTCGGGGGAACCGTCGACGGTAAATAATCCGTGCTTTACCGATAATCGGTTTAAACAACCCAAAGAAATGCTATCGTGCCTAGCCATACATATTCATTAGAGGTGAAACAATGCCAAAAGCGATTTATGAAGGAATCTACCGAGAAATACGCTCGCGCATCATTAATGGGACCTATGCGTTTCAGGAGATGCTGCCAACCGAAGCCGAGCTGACCGCGGAGTTCGGATGCACTCGCAATACCGTCCGTCGCGCCTTGAGTATGCTGGCCGACGGGATGTTTGTGCAGCCCATACACGGCAAGGGCGTGCGCGTTATTTGGCTTAAGGGCGAAACCGACATGTTGGGCGCACTCGAAGAGGTTGAGTCGTTTGGCGAGTTTGCAAAGCGCAACAATGCCGTTGCATCGACGGACGTTAAGTCTTTTGAACATCTGGTCTGCACCGAGCAACTCTCTCGTCACCTGGGCTTTAAGGTGGGCGAGGAGTTGATTCGCGTGGTGCGTGTCCGTAGCCTTAACGGTAGCGCTCGCCAGGTGGACCACGGCTATTTTCTGGAGTCGATCGCCAAAGGCCTGACGCCCGAGATCGCTGCAAAGTCAATTTACGACTATCTGGAGCACAAACGCGGCGTCAAAGTGATGGCGAGTCGCCGTACGGTGAGCGTCGAGCTTGCCAACGATGAGGACTGCAGCTATCTTGACCTTGGCAAATACAACTGCGTTGCCGTCATGGAGAGCCAGTCGTACACCTCGGACGGCATCTTGTTCGAGGTCACGCATGCCCGCACGCATCCCGAGATCTTCCACTACCGCGTCAACTCCAAGCGATAGCCGGCTAGCTCGCAGCCTGACGAGACTCATGCCCTCAAAGAGAAAACGCCCGGTCAAACCGACGATGCATCGGCTTGACCGGGCGTTTTCTCTGCATTCGATAACAAATAATTGTTTATACAAAACTTGTCAAGTATCAAGTTGAAATTACCGTTCACCGAAGTTTTTCTACCGCTCTAGTAATACTTGTTCAAACAACTAGCCAAATAGCGTATCGTACAAATCAGCAAAAGGGGCAAAGTCCCCGAGCCAATCTCCGAAGGCGGCGGCAAAGGGTGCCGCCACGGTGTGAAAGGGTGGATTGTAATGAAGAACGAAATGAGCAGAAGGCAGTTCCTGGGCTTTGCTGGTTCCGCGGCTGCGGTTCTTGGTCTGGGTCTCGTGGGCTGCGGTGGTTCTGCCGGCTCCGGCTCCTCTGCTTCTGGTGACGCTGCCGAGGTCTACTTCCTCCAATTCAAGCCCGAGGTCGACAAGGAGTGGAAGGAGATCGCCAAGGCCTATAAGAAGGAGAAGGGCGTCGAGGTCAAGATCGTGACCGCCGCCTCCAACACCTACGAGGAGAAGCTCAAGTCCGAGATGTCCAAGAGCTCCGCTCCGACCCTGTTCCAGGTCAACGGCCCCACCGGTCTTAAGAACTGGAAGGATTACTGCGCCGACCTGTCCGATACCAAGCTCCGCGGTGAGCTCATTGACGACTCCCTGGCTCTGCAGTCCGACGGCAAGGATCTGGGTATCGACTGGGTCCAGGAGAGCTACGGCATCATCTACAACAAGCAGCTGCTCGAGAAGGCTGGTTACAAGGCCGAGGACATCAACTCCTTCGACAAGCTGAAGGCTTGTGCCGACGACATCCAGGCCCGCAAGGACGAGCTTGGTGTTGAGGGCGCCTTCACTTCCGCTGGCATGGACGACTCCTCCAGCTGGCGCTACACCACCCACCTCGCCAACCTCCCGCTCTACTACGAGTTCGAGAAGGAGCACAACCAGGAGGACGACGAGATCAAGGGCGAGTATCTCGACAACTTCAAGCAGATTTTCGACCTGTACATCACCGACTCCACCTGCGATCCTTCGCAGCTTGCCTCCAAGACCGGCGACGACGCCACAAACGAGTTCGCAACCGGCAAGGCCGTCTTCTATCAGAACGGTTCTTGGGCCTACGCTGACCTCACCAAGGCTGGCATGACCGACGATCAGATTGGCATGATGCCCATCTACATCGGTGTCGACGGCGAGGAGAACCAGGGCCTGTGCTCCGGCGGCGAGAACTACTGGTGCGTCAGCTCCCAGGCTTCCGAGGATGCCCAGAAGGCCACCGAGGACTTCATGTATTGGTGCGTCACTTCTGACACCGCCACCAGCATCATCGCTGACAAGATGGGTCTGACTGCCCCGTTCAAGAGCGCTAAGGAGACCACCAACGTCTTCTCGCAGCAGGCCGTTGCCATGGCCAAGGACGGCAAGAAGACCGTCGCTTGGGACTTCGTTTACATCCCCTCTGAGGAGTGGAAGAAGAACCTCAAGCAGGCTCTGATTGCCTATGCTGCCGACAACAGCAAGTGGGACGGCGTCAAGAACGCCTTCGTCGATGGCTGGAAGACCGAGAAGGCTGCTTCCGAGTAAGCAGTTGCTGCCCAAGCTATCTGATTAGCGACAGGGGGCGGGCAGACGTTGGTTTGCCCGCCCCCTGCATATTGAAAGGACCCTTCTATGGGCAAAGCACTCAAGCGCTGGTGGCCGCTCTTTATGCTGCCCACGTGTCTGGCGTTTATGATCGGGTTCGTGATCCCCTTTATCCAGGGTTTCTATCTCTCGTTCTGCCAGTTTATTACCATCAACAACACGCACTTTGTCGGTATCGAGAACTACGTGCGCGCACTGTCCGATCCGCAGTTTGCCACGTCGTTCTTCTTTACCGTGGCGTTTGCCTTCCTGTCGACGGTGCTCATCAACGTGATCGCCCTCGCCATCGCGCAGGCGCTCACCCGCAAAGCGCTCAAGGGCACCAACATCTTCCGTACGATCTTCTTTATGCCTAACCTGATCGGCGGCATCGTGCTGGGCTACATCTGGCAGATTCTGATTAACTGCCTGCTCTCCAACGTGGGCGCCCAGCTCATCGCCCTTAACTCTGCTGCTGGCTTCTGGGGCCTTATCATCCTGACCCTGTGGCAGCAGGTCGGCTACATGATGATCATCTACATCGCTGGTCTGCAGTCCATTCCGTCCGACTACATCGAGGCCGCCAAGGTCGACGGTGCCACGGCATGGCAGACGTTTTGGAAGGTTAAGATCCCTAACCTGATGCCGACCATCACTATCTGCCTGTTCCTGTCCATCACCAACGGCTTTAAGCTGTTCGACCAGAACCTCGCCCTTACCGGCGGCGCTCCCGCGCACTCCACCGAGATGCTCGCCCTGAACATCTACAACACGTTCTATTCGCGTGCCGGTATCGCATGGCAGGGCATCGGTCAGGCCAAGGCGGTTATCTTCTGCATCCTGGTCGTAGCCATCTCCATGATTCAGCTTAAGGCCACGAGGTCCAAGGAGGTGCAGCAGTAATGAAACGCGATAAGGTTATCAACCGCGCGCTCTCGATTTTCTTTACGATTCTGTCGCTCGCGTGGATCTACCCCGTGTTCATGATTGCGCTCAATTCCTTTAAAAAGGCAACTGCAATCAGCACCACCACGGCATTCGATCTGCTCACGCCCGAGACGTTCAACGGCCTCGCAAACTACATGCATGCCCTTAACGAGCAGGGCTTTGCCTCGGCATTTATGTACTCGCTCATCATCACGGTCACGTCGGTCGTGCTGATTCTGGTGTGCTGCTCCATGTGTGCTTGGTACGTAGTGCGCGTCAACAGCAAGATCTCGAACTTCTTCTATTACCTGTTCGTGTTCTCGATGGTCGTACCGTTCCAGATGCTCATGTTCACGCTGTCCAATTTGGCGGACCGCATCGGCTTCAACACGCCGTTCAACATCTGCTTTATCTACCTCGGCTTTGGCGCGGGCCTGGCGGTCTTTATGTTCGCCGGCTTTGTAAAGAACATTCCGCTCGAGATCGAAGAGGCGGCCATGATCGACGGCTGCAACCCGGTCCAGGTGTTCTTTAAGATCGTCCTTCCCATCATGAAGCCCACCTATCTTTCGGTCGGCATCCTCGAGACCATGTGGGTCTGGAACGACTATCTTCTGCCCTACCTTACGCTCGACTCCACCAAGTACAAGACCATTCCTATTTTGATCCAGTACTTCCGCGGCGGCTACGGCCACGTCGAGCTCGGCCCCATGATGGCCTGCATCATGATGGTCGTTATCCCCATCGTCATCATGTACATCCTCTGCCAGAAGTACATCATCGACGGCGTGGTGGCAGGTGCCGTCAAGGGCTGATGCCGTAACTGTTTTGCAAGTTTCTGCGGCGCCCCTCAGCGTGGCGCCGCATATCGAAAGGTAGAGACATGGCCGAGATCGTTCTCAAACATGTTCAGAAGGTGTATCCCAACAACGAGTCCAAAAAGAAGGGCTTCTTTGGCAAAAAGAAGAAGACCGAGGAGAAGAAGCACAACCTCAAGGTTACCGAGGACGGTGTGCTCGCTGTAGAGGACTTCAACCTCACCGTTCACGACCAGGAGTTCATCGTCCTCGTTGGCCCCTCTGGCTGCGGTAAGTCCACGACGATGCGCATGGTCGCCGGCCTGGAGGACATCACCTCGGGCGATGTGCTCATCGACGGCAAGCGCGTCAACGACGTCGCTCCTAAGGACCGCGACATCGCCATGGTGTTCCAGAGCTACGCTCTGTACCCCAACATGACGGTGTACGAGAACATGGCGTTTACGCTTGAGCTCAAGAAGGTTCCCAAAGACGAGATCGACCGCAAGGTTCGCTCCGCTGCCGAGATCTTGGGTATCACCGAGTATCTCGACCGCAAGCCTAAGGCGCTTTCGGGCGGCCAGCGCCAGCGCGTCGCCATCGGCCGCGCCATCGTGCGTGACCCCAAGGTCTTCCTGATGGACGAGCCGCTGTCCAACCTGGATGCCAAGCTCCGTAACCAGATGCGTGCCGAGCTCATTAAGCTACGTCACGAAATCAAGGGCACCTTCATCTACGTTACTCACGACCAGACCGAGGCCATGACCCTTGGCGACCGCATCGTGGTCATGAAGGACGGCGTTGTCCAGCAGATCGCCACGCCGCAGGAGGTCTTCAACCATCCCGCGAACATCTTCGTCGCCGGCTTCATCGGCGTGCCGCAGATGAACTTCTTCGATGCCCAGCTGGTGCGCTCGGGCAACGGCTTTACCGTCAAGACCGAGGATATGAACGTGGCGCTCGCCCCCGAGACTTGCGCTCAGCTTGCCCTCAACTGGGACGGCGGCGACGTGAAGGAGATTACGGCCGGCGTGCGTCCCGAGCAGATCCTGCTTGCCGACAAGGGCGAGGAGGGCGCGCTCCAGGGTACCGTCGAGGTGACCGAGCTCATGGGCTCGACCGAGCATGTCCACGTGACCGCTCCCGACGGCCAGTTTGTCCTGATTATTCCCGTCGTCGACCTCGAGGCCAAGGGCGCGCTCAAGGCGGGCGACACCATCTGGTTCAAGTTCGAGAAGAACGCGACCCACCTCTTCGATAAGGTCTCTGGCAAGAACCTTATCTAGGCCCGGTGCATCCAGGCCCTCCCTTTGGGCGACTGCGGTATTGCCATCCTTTTGCCGCGGTCACATATAAGGCTCCCCTCCCGTCCACTGGGCGAGAGAGGAGCCTTTCTTTGCGTTGGGACTGTCTGACCGGTCGTTTGTCTCGATCTGTAACGGATAGGGCCGATTTCGGACGTTAGATGTTACAGATCGAGACGGTTCCGCTGAGCTAACCATTTCATCTAAATCTGTAACACCAAAGGCGAATTTCACCTGCTAGATGTTACAGATTGAGATAAACCCAAGGGGAGGGGCCGGTATGTCTCAATCTGTAACAGCTGGGACCGTTTTGGTTGAGTAGTTGTTATGGATCGAGATTGTTTGGCCGAGTCGGATCACAGGGTAACGTGCGGGCACAAAAAACGGAGCCGCGTTGCCGTGGCTCCGTTTTCAAGAGGATGGGCGATGAAACCGAATTAGCTCAGGTGCCAGATCTCGTCGTTGTACTGGGAGATCGTACGGTCGGACGAGAAGGTGCCGGCGTTGGCGATATTGATGAGCGCCTTGCGCATCCAGGCGTCCTGGTCCTCGTAGTCGGCCAGCACGCGCTCCTTGGTCTGGATGTACTCCTCAATGTCGAGCAGGGCCATAAACCAGTCCTTGCCCTTAATGTCGTCGTGCAGGCGCTGCAGGCGCTCGGCGTTGCCGGTTGCCATAAAGGCTGGGTTGGTGATGAAGTCCACCAGCAGTTTAATTCCGGGCTTGCGGTAGAGCGCACCGGCGTTGTAGATGCCGTCGGCGTAGAGCTGCTCGACCTGTTTGGACGAGGCACCAAAGGTATAGATGTTCTCGTCGCCCACGAGCTCGGCAATCTCCACGTTGGCGCCGTCAAGCGTGCACAGGGTTAGGGCGCCGTTGAGCATGAACTTCATGTTGGAGGTGCCGCTCGCCTCCTTGGAGGCCAGGCTGATCTGCTCGGAGATATCAGCGGCGGGGATCACGCGCTCGGCGGCGGTGACGTTGTAGTTCTCGATCATGACGACCTGCAGGTAGGGAGCCACGTCGGGGTCGTTTGCAATCCACTGCGACAGCGTCAAGATCAGATGGATGATGTCCTGCGCGATAGTGTAGGCAGGCGCCGCCTTGCCGCCAAAGATGATGGTGACGGGGTGCTTAGGTCTGTTGCCGTTCTTGATATCGAGGTACTTCCAGATGATGTAGAGCGCGAGCATCTGCTGACGCTTGTACTCGTGGATGCGCTTGACCTGGACGTCGATGATGGCGTTGGAGGGAATGGTCACGCCCTGCTCGAGCGCCATGAACTGGCGCATGATGGCCTTGGCCTCGACCTTGGTGGCGGCCAGGCGCTCAAGAACGTCCTTGTCGTCAGCGAACTTGGCGAGTTTGCTCAGATCGCCGGTGCTGCGCCAGTCGGTGCCGATCACATCGTCGAGCAGGCTAGCGAGCGCGGGGTTGGCCCCATGGATCCAGCGGCGGAAGGTGATGCCGTTGGTCTTGTTGGAGAACTTCTCGGGATAGATTTCGTAGAACGGATGAAGCTCGGTGTCCTCCAGGATCTTGGTGTGGAGGGCGGCTACGCCGTTGATGGAGAAGCCAAAGTGGATGTCCATGTGGGCCATGTGGACGGTATCGTGTTTGTCGATGATGGCGACGCGCGGGTCATCGTGCTCGGCCTTCGCGATCTCATTGAGCTTGACGATAATGTCGGCGATGGCAGGGGAGACCTTCTGCAGGCTGGCGAGCGGCCACTTCTCGAGCGCCTCGGCAAGAATCGTGTGGTTAGTGTAGGCGACCATGGAGCGTACGATGGTCACGGCCTCGTCAAACTCGATGCCATGCTCGGTGGTGAGCAAGCGAATGAGCTCGGGGATGACCATGGTGGGGTGCGTGTCGTTAATTTGGACCACGGCGTAGTCGGCCAGATCGTGCAGGTTGCTGCCGCGCTCGACGGCCTCGTCGATCAGGAGCTGGGCGGCGTTGCTCACCATGAAGTACTCCTGATAGATGCGAAGTAGGCGGCCCTGCTCGTCGGAATCGTCGGGGTAGAGGAACAAGGTGAGGTTCTTGGCGATCTCGGTCTTGTCGAAGTCGATGGAGCTGCCGGGGACCAGGCCGTCGTCGACGCTCGCCAGGTCGAACAGGCGCAGGCGGTTCTTGGTGGGCTGGCCGTAACCGGGCACATCGATGTTGACGAGCTTGGAAGTAACGGCAAAATCGCCGAACTCGACGGTGTAGGAGCGGTCATCGTCGACTAGGATGTCCTGCTCACCGAGCCACTCGTCGGGGACGGCCTTCTGCTGGTTGTCGACAAAGCGCTGACGGAACAGGCCGTAGTGATAGTTGAGGCCCACGCCATCGCCGGTCAAGCCCAGCGTGGCGATGGAATCCAGGAAGCATGCGGCCAGGCGGCCCAGGCCGCCGTTGCCGAGCGACGGCTCGACCTCGAATTCCTCGATCTTGTTGAGGTCGTGGCCTGCGGCGGTGAGCTGGTCCTTAACCTCGTCGTAGATGCCGAGGTCGATCATGTTGTTGATGAGCAGCTTGCCGATCAAAAATTCGGCGGAAATGTAATAGAGCTTTTTCTTGCCGTTGTTGAGCGGGCGGGCGGCGGAGCGCTCCTGCACGAGTTTGACCAGCAGCTTGTAAATGCGACGGTCGTCGAGCTGCTCGAGCGAGGTGCCAAAAGACTGCTCGGCGAGTTCCATGAGGTTAATTTGGGGCATGTTTTCTCCTGTGATGGGTTGTTTCATGTCTGCAATTCATAAGAAGCCCGCGCGAGGGGATTGGGGTGGCCTCGCGCGGGAAAAACAAGCGCGTCCGCACGGTGGGGAGGGGTCGGGCGCGGTAGCTCCTATTGAGGAAGCTCGATTTCGGCTTCCGACGGGATGCGGAAGTAGGTCTCGGTCCAGTCGGTGAGTTTGTGCTCGAGCTCGCGGGTGATGGCGCCGTCGAGCATGCGCCAGGTCCAGTTGCCGCCCAGCGTGGCAGGGGTGTTGATGCGCGCCTCGTTGCCCAAGTTGAGCAGGTCCTGCATGGTGTAGATGCACGTGTCGCTCACGCTGGCGGCGATGGTGCGGTTGAGTGCATCTGCCATGGGTTCGCCGGCCTGCTGATGGGTGTACAGGGCTGCCTGCTCGCGCTGACGGGGGGTGGCCGTTCCCTCAAACCAACCGCGCGCCGTCTCGTTGTCGTGGGTGCCCACATAGGCGACGGTGTTGGCGATGTAGTTATGCGGCAGGTAGTACGAGTTGGTGCCCTCAAAGGCAAACTGCAGGATCTTCATGCCGGGGAAGCCCGAGTTGTCGCGCATGTCGATGACGCCGGGGGTGAGGAAGCCCAGGTCCTCGGCGATGATGGGCAGCGTGCCGAGCTTTTCCTCGAGCGTCTTGAAGAACTTGAGGCCGGGACCCTGCGTCCACGAACCGTAGGACGAATCGGGCGAGGAGAACGGCACCTCCCAATAGGCCTCGAAGCCGCGGAAGTGATCCAGGCGGATGACGTCGTACATGTCGAGGGCGGCGCGAATGCGGCCCTCCCACCAGGAGAAGCCGTCGGACTCCATGGCGTCCCAGTCGTAGATGGGGTTGCCCCAGTACTGGCCGGTGGCCGAGAACTGGTCGGGCGGCGTGCCGGCGACGCTCACCGGATTGCCGGCGGCGTCGATCTTAAAGAGCTCAGGTGTCGCCCACATCTCGACGGAGTCACGCGAGACATAGATGGGCAGGTCGCCGATGATGAGAATGTCGCGCTCGTTGGCATAGGCCTTGAGGCGGCTCCACTGGCGATCGAAAAAGTACTGCGTCATCTGGTGGTAGAGCATATGCGCCGGATGGTCGGCGCAGACCTTGGCGGAAGCCTCGCCGCGGGTGCGGAGCTCCGCGGGCCACTCCCAAAACGCCTTGAGACCGCACTCCTCTTTGACGGTCATGAACTCACAGTAGGGGATGAGCCAGTCCTCGTTGGCCTGGATAAAGTCATCGAAATCGGCCGGCTTGTCGGCAGCAAAGCGCTCAGCGGCGCGGTCGAGAATCTGACGGCGGCCGTCAAAGATAGCACCGTAGTCGACATTGCTGGGGTCGGATCCCAGATACACGCCATCGATATCGCGCTGCTCCAGATACCCTGCCTCGATAAGCTCGGCAAAGTCGATAAAGTTGGGGTTGCCTGCGCGGGCCGAGAACGACTGATAGGGCGAATCGCCATAGCTGGTCGTCGTAAGGGGCA
>USAY01000021.1 GCA_900552755.1 uncultured Collinsella sp. | reverse complement strand
GTTAAGCGGCGACGGCCTCATAGACCGTAGCGCCCGAGAAGCTGTCATGCAGGCTCTTGCCGGCAATCCACGGCAGCTCGACGACCTCGCAGACCGTGTTGACCAGCTCGGAGCAGTCAGTAAAGTGGCCCTTGTCGTTGAGGGCCTCGCAATCCTGAACACGCCAATAGCCATCGGTGTGCGTGATGTAGTACTCGTGGTCGTTGATCGACACGAAAGCGCGCGTCTTGGAACGCAGCAGCTTCAGAAATCCTTCGAAGTCGGTCTCGACGACATCTCCAGCCTGGAACATGATGTTACCTCCTGGCCCGGCGCCACCACGGCGCATTGATAAACGTTGGTACTCCTTTAGTAAAACCTTTATCAGAGGTTATGCGTTCGTCATTTAGGCAAGTGGTAAAAAACCGCAGGGTAGACGGGATAAAACGTTTAACCATCCCATTGGTTTGTCACATTCTGAAGGTACTTTTATGCAAACCTACTTTCCCAATTGGAATCTATCCTTTTGGCCGGGCAATTGACCGTCTATCGTTTGAGCCCGACGGGTATGAACGGGACATCTGCAACGCCACCGCAAGGAGACACCATGGAGACTATCGAAGCACTCATTCACCGTCGCAGCTGCCGCAACTACAGCGATCGTCCCGTCGAGGCTGAAAAGCTTGCACGTATTATCGAAGCCGGCCAATATGCACCGAGCGGCATGGGCCGCCAGCCGGTGACATTTGTCGCCGTCACCGACCCCGCGACCGTCGAGCGTCTCTCACAGCTCAACGCCCAGGTCATGGGCAGCAACAGCGACCCCTTCTACGGTGCCAAGACCGTTGTGGTGGTGCTGGTTGACCGCAGCGTGCCCACCCATCTGGAAGACGGCTCGCTCGCCATGGGCAACTTGCTCAACGCCGCCTATGCACTGGGTGTCGATTCGTGCTGGATTCACCGCGCGCATGAGGTCTTTGACTCGCCCGAGGGCCTGGAGCTGTTGGCCAGCTGGGGCCTGCCCGCCGACGGCAGCCTGC
Source organism: uncultured Collinsella sp. (assembly GCA_900552755.1). Taxonomy (GTDB): domain Bacteria; phylum Actinomycetota; class Coriobacteriia; order Coriobacteriales; family Coriobacteriaceae; genus Collinsella. Next base: position 20,591 of record USAY01000021.1, on the reverse strand, counting down.
GCGGTGTCGGTAACTGCATTTTGGGCTACGCCGAGGACACGCTACCCGAGGCAAAGCCGCGCCGCGACAACGTGGTGTACGTTAGGTAGCGCAGGAGTGTCCCAAACTGCCGGCAGAAAAGGAACGTCCCCTTCTGCCGGCAAGCTATGTTGATATTTGAGTTGTCGTCGCTTCGCTTGTCTGGGTCGTTTCGGCGTCGTCGCCTTGCTTGTCTTCGTCCTTTTGCACATCGGCGATGGTGGAGGCCGCCGCAACGATACCGCGCTGGGGCGCGACGCTCGTCTGGGCCTGAGCGCCCTCGACAACTTCTGTACCTACATGCGCGAGCTCGGGCGATTTAAACATTGCGTCCAAGTTGGCGCCACCGCCGGCATATCCGAGCGCAGCGAGCGCGATGACGATCACTGCAACGGCGGCCACGATCGACACGTAGCGATGCCAGCCGGCGGGATTGAGCCCGCTGCGGCGAGCCGCCCCGCGGCTGATGTAGCCGAGCGTTCCGTCGTGCTTGAGCTTTGAGCCCACCACGCGTTTGCGGCCCCACAGCGAGGACTCTGCCTGCATTGCCAAGCGGGCGCTTGCCGAAGGATAGCCGTATTTAGTGCGCTTGAACGAGCCATCAAACCCCGAGGCGTGTTTGCCCCACGTCACCGATGTTGTGCGTCGGTTGACCGGCGCGGCACTCCGCCTTCTGCGGCTCGGTTTTGAAGTCTCAGCCATATGCCCTCGCACGCCGTAACCAAATCGAAACAATAACGCTTTGGACTGTAGCACACGCGTCGCGTGCGGTCACGGGCGCCTCGCTCAACGGTCATCGTCCTTCAGCAAGCGCCACAGCGTTGTACGGCTTATGCCCAGCACCTCCGCCGCACGGGTTCGGTTGCCGTGGAGATGGTCTACAACCAGATGCGCGATATCTCGCTCGGTATCGGCCAGCGGTCGCAGGATATACAGGTCACTTTCAAGCGTCGGGGCGCCAAAGGTTGCGGTCTTAATCACGTCCTCTTGGGCGAGCACTTCCTCCGCCACAGCGCGGTCCACCGTGCCCGTCCCCACCAATATATACAGTCGTTCCGAGACCTCGCGGAGCTGCAGATAATTGCGCGGCCAGCGGTAAGCATCGAGCGTCTTCGCCGCCGCGGCAGACAGCGTGGGCGCTGACGTCCCAAATGCGTCAGCGAGATATTCCAAATAGCGCGCAACCTTCTTCGACGCGGCTCCCTGCTCGGCGATTGCCGGCGCCACGCTCACCGCACAGGCGAAGCGCTCGGTCACAAAAGCGGCTTGATCACTTTCGCCGCCGCCCGGCATGTCATTCGCCGTCAGCACCACATGGCAGCGCGTCGCCAACGCGGTGTCGGTCATCGTGGAGACCAGCTCGCGGAGGCGCTGGGGGCCAACCGCGTTCCAGCCCTCAATGCAAAGGGTCAGCCCCATTTGGAACAACGGCGATTCGACGCTTTTGAGTACATGGCGCCAACCGCGCTCGGTGAGCTCATCGAGCGCAACGGAAACAAAGGGCTGATCGGCAAAAGGACCGTCCAGATAGAGGCGCTTGGCGATCTCGACCTGACCCGCTCCCAGCTCGCCCTCGAGCATAAGAGGCACACCGCGCGCGTAACTCTCTGCAACCGGCGCAGCCACCGAGGCCGCCCCCTCAACGATGCCGTACGCGCTCGATTCGTAGCGGGCCTCAACTTCGTCGGCGTTGAGCCACTCGATGCCCGCATGCGCCGCGGCACCGCGCACCTCGCGGACCACGACGACCCAAAGCCCCCCGCCCTCTTTGTCGGTGGGGCGAACGGTCAGGCTCAGGCGCGCACCCGCACGCCCCATAACCAGACGCGCGCCGTCTCCTATACGGTCGAGGCGCTCAGCTACAAAAGCCGCCACATCCCGCTCAAGCGCCGCGTCATTCATGGTCGAGATCGCGACGTCCCCACGCGCATCGATTGCCAATGCCGAGGCCCCGGCAGCAGCCAGGGCCTCGGTCAAGATGTTCAGCTTGGCATCGCTATCCATGATTTGCCCCTGTCCGCGGCGACATGCAGCCGCCGACGGTCGCACGACCGAGTGTTTCAAAATTGAACGATATTGCTCACCAAACACTATAGGGCAGAAAGCGCCGTCCTGCGAGTATAGGTGTTGCCCCGCATCGCCATCCTGGCGGGGCGATAAGAGCTCTTCGGGACTTATAAACCTGCGGACAAGCCATACCCGCAAGAGCTCCTATCGCTCCACCGTGAGAATGCGCTCACCAGCAACCAGCACGCAAACAAGCTACTTCTCTACCAGATTCCCAGTACGTGTTGCATTCCCAAACTCATGCACGCAATGCCAATCCAGCAGCAAAAGCCCAATGCGATGGGCTTGCCGCCCTTTTTGACCAGCTCGACGATATCGGTATTAAAGCCAATAGCCGCCATGGCCATCACAATAAAGAATTTCGACAGCTCCTTGATGGGCGCCGTAAAGGACGCGGGAAGCTGAAGCACCGTGGTGATCACGCTCGCCAGCACAAAGAACAGCACGAACATGGGAAACGCGCGTTTAAGCGAGAACGTGCTTTTGGCGTCACCGCCGGCCTTGCGCGCCAGATGCATCTGCCAGCATGCGAGAACCAACGTGATGGGAATAATGGCCAGCGTCCTGGTGAGCTTGACCACTGTGGCGCTCTCGAGCACATTGGCGCCGGGGTGCATGCTGTCCCAGGCGCTCGCCGCAGCCGTTACGGACGAGGTGTCGTTGATGGCGGTACCGGCAAACAGGCCAAAGCCCTCGTTGGTCAGCCCGAGCATGCCGCCGAGCGTCGGAAACACGAGCGCCGCGATAACGTTAAACAGGAAGATGACCGAAATAGCCTGGGCAATCTCGCGATCGTCGGCATCGATGACGGGTGCGGTCGCAGCGATGGCAGAACCGCCGCAAATCGACGAACCCACACCCACAAGCGTCGCGATCTTGCCCGGCACGTTCATAACGCGGCAGAGCACAAAGGCGATGACAAGCGAGGTCGAGATTGTCGCCACGATAATCGGCAGCGACTGGGCGCCCTTGGACAGAATCTGGGAGAGGTTCATGCCAAAGCCAAGCAGGATAACCGCGTACTGCAAGACTTTTTTGGACGTATAGGTGACGCCGGCGGCGAGCTGTTCGCGACGATTCTTGGGAAAGACGAGCGCCAGGACCATGCCAAAGAGGATGGCGAATACCGGACCGCCGACCACCTCAACCTGTTTGCCGAGCAACGTCGCGGGAATGGCGATGATCAGGCAGAACAAGACGCCTTTCCAGCGCTCGCGTACGATATTTGCCAGTTGCATATGGGATTCCTTCTTTCTATTTCACGTTTGCGACGGCTTATGATACGGCAACATTGAGCACAGCCTTGCGCAAACACAGACTAAGATGCCGCGATAGTTCTCAGGCAACAGCCGAATTACCCACCGCGGAGAGCTGATTCGCGGCATAATTAACAACTGACATATGAGTTTGATAGAACAGGTGCGAGGCGCTATGGAAGAATCGATGCACGTCGGCGAGCAGGAAACGAGCCTACAGGACCAGTCCTACCACACCATTCGGCGCAAAATCGTCTACCTGGACTACAAGCCGGGCGAAAAGCTGGGCGTCAAGCAGCTTTGCGATGACCTGGACATGGGTCGCACGCCCGTGCGCGAGGCTTTGGTTCGCTTGGCGCAGGAAGGCCTGGTGCGCACCGTGCCCCAGAGCGGCACCTACGTCTCGCCCATCAACCTCACCCTTGCCGAGAGTGCCTGTTACATCCGCGAGCATCTGGAAAAGCAGGTGATTGTGGAGTGCTGTGCGCGCGCCACGTCGGCCGGCATCGAGCAGCTCGACCGCGCCATCGTGCTGCAGGAAAAGGCCATGGCCGAGGAGGATCGCATCGGCTTCTTTTTGAGCGACAACCTCATGCATCACATGATTTTTAGCATCGCATGTCGCAGCACCGTGTGGTCGTGGCTCGAAGAGACCAATGCCGACCTTGAGCGCTTTCGCTGGCTGCGCGCTGCCACGCAGGTTCTCGACAATCAGGACATCGTGAACGAGCACAAGCAGATTCGCCGCGCTATCGCCGGTCGCGACCCCATCGAAGCGAGCTTTTTGGTCAGCAAGCACCTGCACATGATGTTCCGCAACCAAACCGAGGTTCTGGACCAGTTCCCCGAGTACTTCGAGACCAGCAAGCTCCGCTAACCTGCCAAAAAGGGACAGATTCATTTTGGCAGGTTTTATCTGGTCAAATGTAAAAAAGGCTCGGCTCCGTCTTGATGCGGAGCCGGGCCTTAGTCGCTAGAACGGCGGAACCAACTACTCTACCGTGACGCTCTTGGCGAGGTTTCGGGGCTGGTCGACGTCGCAGCCGCGCAGGATGGCGACCTCGCGGGCGAGCAGCTGCAGCGGGACACTCGCCGTGATGGGGCTGAACACGTCGCGGACTGCCGGCACGCGGATGATGCAGTCGGCAATCTTGTTGATCTCCTCGTCGCTCTCGGTGGCAACGACGATGACCTTGGCGCCGCGCGCCTTGCACTCCATAAGGTTCGACACGGTCTTGTCGTAGGTGGCACTCTTGGTGGCCACAGCGATGACAGGGAAGCCCGGGTCGATCAGGGCAATGGGGCCATGCTTCATCTCACCGGCGGCATATGCCTCGGCGTGCAGGTAGCTGACTTCCTTGAGCTTGAGCGCACCCTCGTAGGAAATAGCGGCACCCATGCCACGGCCCACGAACAGCGCCGACTGCGCGTCCTTGCACAGCAGGGCAGCCTCATGAACGGCCTCGGTCTGGGTATCCAAAATCCACTGGATCTGCTCGGCCGTATCGGAAAGCTCGCGGAACAGCATGCGCGCCTGCTTGGTGGTCAAGCGGTACTTGACCTGCGCCAGTAGCAAAGCCAGCAGCGTGAGGCTCACGACCTGGCCGATGAAGCTCTTGGTCGAGGCGACCGCGATCTCTTTGTTGGCCTTGGTGTAGATGACGCCGTCGCTCTCACGCGCCACGGGGCTGCCCACCACGTTGGTGATGCCGAAGACCTTGGCACCCTTGATGCGCGCGTCGCGAATGGCGGCAAGGGTATCGGCCGTCTCGCCCGACTGGGACACGGCAACGACAAGCGTCGTCGGCGTAATGATGGGGTTGCGATAACGGAACTCGCTGGCCGCCTCCACCTCGGTGGGAATGCGAGCCCAGCCCTCAATGAGATTCTTGGCAATGAGGCCAGCATGATAGCTGGTGCCGCAAGCGATCACGTAGACGCGGTCGATGTCGTTGAGCTCCTCGAGCGAAAGGCCCAGCTCGTCGATGTCGAGCTCGCCGGCCGGCGTCATACGACCGACCAGTGTGTCGCGCACGACGCGCGGTTGCTCGTGGATTTCCTTGAGCATAAAGTCGGGATAACCGCCCTTTTCTGCCATGTCCAGGTCCCAGTCGATGTGGGTGACCTTGGGCTCGATAACGTTGCCGGCCTCGTCGGTGTACTCGACGCCTGCGGGCGTGAGCTTGGCAAACTGACCGTCCTCGAGCACCACGACATCGCGGGTGGCGTCGATAAGCGCGATGACATCGGAAGCAACATAGGAGCCGGTCTCGCCCGCGCCGACCACGATCGGGGAATCCTTGCGGGCCACGGCGATCACGCCGAGCTCGTCAGCGCACACGGCGGCCAGACCATAGGCACCGACCACGTGGGTGCACGCCTCGCGCACGGAGGCCATCAGGTCGTGCGTCTCGGCATAAGCCTCTTCGATCAGATGCGCGAAGACCTCGGTATCGGTCTCGCTCTTAAAGTGGTGGCCGCGACCCTCCAGCTCTTCGCGCAGCTCGGCGAAGTTCTCGATGATGCCGTTGTGGACGATGGCGATACGACCGTCGCAGCTGGTGTGGGGGTGAGCGTTAACGACGGAGGGCTTGCCGTGGGTGGCCCAACGGGTGTGGCCGATACCGCAGGTAGCGTCGCTGTCGATGTTGGAAAGCTCACTCTCCAAGCCCGCGACCTTGCCCACGCGGCGGATGACGTCGAGATGCGCCGCGGCGCCCTCGCCCACCTCGAGCGCGACGCCCGAGGAGTCATAGCCGCGATACTCCATACGCTTGAGGCCCGTGACCAGGATGTTCTTTGCAATATCAGAGCCGGTGTAGCCGACGATTCCGCACATAAGATAAATCCCTTCGTTCGCGTGACTGCAAGACGTCCACGCACAAAGGGCGCTGAGACGTACAACGTTCGAGTATTGTACTCACGCAAACGCAAGCTGATATACCAGAAGTGGTATCTCAACTTAGATACCACTCGATGCACACACGTCCAGCCGGTCCAAACCACCACAAAGGTACCTGCCCCCTTCGTGGTGGTCGCGCTGGCAACAGCGTTTCCCCAGATAAAACCTGCCAAAATAAACCTGTCCCTTTTTGGAAGGTTTGGGATGCTACAATCTGGCTTGTACTTGAAACGCATCAAAGGGGCCGCTATGGCAAAGGTTAAAATCAGCGACGTCGCGCGCGAAGCCGGGGTTTCGTTGGGCACGGTTTCCAACGCGCTCAACCATCCCGAAAAGCTGCGCCCCGAGACCCTCAAGCTCATCAACGAGACCATCAATCGCCTTGGCTACCTGCCCAACCAAAGCGCCCGTCAGCTCGCAGGCGGCGCCACCAAGTCCTTTGGCCTGGTGCTCCCTCGTCTCGATCACGGCTTTTCGCTCCAAATCGCCAGCGGCGCCCACAACGAGGCCCGCAAGCACGGCTACGACTTGCTCATCGCCAACGCCGATAACGACGATATTCTCGAGGACCATTACCTGCGCTACTTTATGGGCACCCAGATGTCCGGCGTCATGGTTCAGCCCATGGCATCCCCCGACTGGCACCCCGCCATGACCAAGATGCCCGTGCCGATCGTCCATCTGGACATCCATTGCTCCGAGCCCGGCTACTACGTAGCGGCCGACAACGAGGCCCAGGGTCGCATCATTGCCGAACTTGCTATCGCCCGCGGCGCGCACCATATTGTCGTCGTCGGCCGAGCAGCATTTATGCAACTCACCCTGCGCGTCCTTGGCATTCATAAGGCGCTCGCCCTGCACCCCGATATCAAGATCGAAGTCATCGACGCCGGCGAATGGAATACCGCTGCCGACGGCTACGGCATCGGTGCCCAAATCGCCGAGCGCCCCGCGGACGAACGTCCCGATTTTGTCGTCGGCCTGACCGATGTGTTGGCCTCGGGCGTCGTTTCGGCACTGGTCGACAAGGGCATCTCTGTCCCCGGGCAAGTACGCGTGGCCGGATGCGACGGCAACCCGCTCGCTTGGAGCGGATCGGTCCCGCTCACTACGGTAGCGCCCCCGGGCTACGAGATTGGCCGCAAGGGTGTCCAACTGCTGATGGAGCAAATCGAGAACAAGGCCCCGGCAAAGATCAAGCATATCCGTGTCGGCTCCGCAGCGCGTACCGTCACCGCAGTCGCCGCCGAGGATATCAACCGCCAAGAACTGGTACGTCCGTTCCTACTGGAACGCGCCAGCACCCAGGCAAGCAGCCAGACCGACGCCACGGCCATCAACCTCGGTGCGTATCTATAGCACGCCCGCGAGTATGCTAAGTCGCCGCTTAAGCAAAAGGGGCCCGACCATTGCCGGACCCCTTTTGCTTAAGCGCAAACGTGAGCAATCGCTCGTTTCAACGCCGCAATTTTCTAGCGCACAGTCTTGATTGCCGCCGCCAGGTCGAACAACGTATCGAGCACGGCCTCGCAGCCATCCACCACGTCCTGCGGCAGCGGCACAATATCGGGGACGGCAAAGACGTGGCAGCCGGCCGTGATGCCCGAGACGCAACCATTGCGCGAATCCTCGACCACGGCGCACTCCTCGGGGGCAAAGCCCGCACGCTCGCAGGCGAGCAGATACATCTCGGGGTCGGGCTTGCCGTGCACGACGTCCTCGCCACACGTTACCGTTTCAAACTTGTCAAAAAGACCGACCATCTTAAGGTTGCGCTCGGCCGTAACGAGGCGCGACGACGTCGCTAGGCCCACGTGATAGCCCGCAGCCAGCAGCTCGTCTAGGCACTCGGCGGCGCCGGCCTTAAGTTCCAGTTCGGTCTTGACCATCTCGTCGCGAATCTCCTTGTGGCGGACATAGATCGCCTCGGTGGTTTCGTGGCTGCCATAATGCTTATCGAGGATGTCCATAACATCGGGCAGCGTGCGGCCGATAAACTGATGGATCAGCGCTTCATCAATCGCGAGCCCCAGCTCAGCGGCGCCTGCCTTCCAGGCCTTAATCCCCAAACGCTCGGTATCGACCAGCGTTCCATCCATGTCAAAAATAACAGCCTTGATCATATCGGTCCCCCATCGACTCTCGCTGTCGCGTTGCTGCAACTCTACCGCATTTGGCAACTTGTATATAACGTATATACCATATTGCACTTTCGTTACACAGATAGAAGTCTTATGGCAAGTAACGCATTAGGATTATAGTTTTCGATCGAGTACTCAACGATAAGGAACGTTTCATGATTTTAGACACCACGGCACCCGCAGAGGAGCTTCAAGACAAGCTATCGGCGCTCGAGCAGCTGCTTTTGGCATACGGGCGCGTGGCTATCGGGTTTTCCGGCGGCGTTGACAGCAGCTTTTTGGCCGCCGTATGCGCCCGCGTCATGCCTACCAATACTCTTCTCGTCCATCTCACCACGCCGCTCATCGGCACGCCCGAGCAGGCTTCGTTTGAGCGGTCCGTTGATGGACAAGCCAATGAAGGGGCGCATTTTAAGCTCCCCGTGCTCAATCTTTCGGTCGATCAGCTGCAGCTCCCCCAAGTAGCCTGCAACGATGCCAATCGCTGCTACCACTGCAAGCACGCTGGCTTTACCGCCATCGTCAACCACGCCAAGTCGCTCGGCTTTCCCACCGTCATCGATGGCAGCAATGCAAGCGATCGCGGTGACTACCGCCCCGGCATGCGTGCGGCAGAAGAGCTCGGCGTACGCTCACCCCTTATGGAGGTCGGCTTTACCAAGGACGAAGAGCGCGAGCTGCTGCGCGCATGGGGTTATCCCGTTTGGAACCTGCCGGCGGGAGCATGTCTTGCCACGCGCGTCCCCACGGGCGAGGAGCTTACGCGCGAGAAGGTCTCCCTGATTCGCGCCTGCGAGGATTACCTGCACGATCTTGATCTGGCACAGGTACGCGCGCGCTTGGTCGGCGGCTGCATGCATATCGAGGCCGCACCCGCAGATGTCGCCAAGATTGCCACCCTCGGCGGTGCCGCCGTCGACGACAAGGGCAAGACCCCGCTGCCCGCCGTTATCGAGTCCGCGCTGCGCGAGCTGGGCTGCGACCATATCTCCCCCGAGGTCACCCCCTACATTCACGGCAACATGAACCTTTAGGTTACGCCGTTTTACAAACGGCGTAACTGCTCGGCGCTGCGCGGGCCCCGGGCACGGCAATCTGACGTTCAACTTCACGGGCGCGACCAAAAGGTCAGCGCCCGCTTGTTTCACGTCACCTTACCGCACCCGGAGCCCGCTCGCTCGCATATGCTCAACCTGCACTGCGTTAACTGACCTGCCAATAAGGGACAGGTTTATTTTGGCAGGTTTTATCTGGGGAAACGCAAATAGGGCCGTGACACCCATACGGCGTCGCGGCCCTTTTCCTTGGAGAAGGATCAATTGATTGAACGGGATGACCGTTCTAGTCTTCGAGTCCGCTATTGATGAGCCCCGCAATCTCAACGGGATCGGTGCTCGCGCGCACCTTGTCACGGAAGCCGGCGTCCATCAGCATCACGGCAGCCTTGGAGAGCAGACGCAGGTGCGTAGTTCCGGCCTCGCCGGCGGGCACGTACAGCGCGAGCGCAACATCGACGGGCACCCCATCGAAGCTCGGCCATTCAACGGGCTCGGTCAGTTTAAGCACGGCAACGCCCGGCGTGTGGATCGCGTCGCTTTTGGCATGCGGAACGGCAAAACCGGCGACAAGGCCGGTCTCGGCCTCGTTCTCGCGAGCAATGAAGGCGGCCTCTACGGCAGATGCGTCATCGGCAAAGCCGAGCTCGATGGCCTGCTCGGACAAATAATGTAGGGCGTCCTCGCGCGAGGCGGCGGTATACCCGATTGTCACTTGGTTGGCAGATACAAATCCCATGGAAACCTTCCTTACAACACGGACCTGACCGCAGCTTCGATGCCGTCGGCGTCCAAACCGTACTTGTGCAGCAAATCGACCGCAGGGCCGGACTCGCCATACACATCGCGCACGCCGACGCGACGCATCGGCACCGGATGCTGCTCCGCGAGCACCGAGGCCACGGCCTCGCCAAGACCACCGACAATCGAATGCTCCTCGGCAGTGACCACGCGACCGGTCTTCTTGGCGCTGGCAACCACCAGGCGCTCATCAAGCGGCTTGATCGTGTGCATATTGATGACCTCGGCATCGATACCATCGGCAGCGAGCGCCTCGGCAGCCTCAAGCGCCTCGGCGACCATAAGGCCACAAGCGATGATGGTCACATCGGACCCCTCGCGCACGACCACGCCGCGACCAATCTTGAACTCATAGTCCTCGTGATCGTTGATGACCGGTGTTGCCAGGCGGCCGAAGCGCATGTAAACCGGGCCCTCAAACTCATAGGCGGCGCGCACGCAAGCGCGAGCCTCGATGTCATCGGCGGGAACGATTACCGTCATACCCGGGATCGTGCGCATGAGCGCGATGTCCTCGCAGCACTGATGCGTGGCGCCGTCTTCACCGACCGAGATACCCGCATGCGTGGCACCGATTTTGACGTTGAGGTGCGGATAGCCAATGGAATTACGCACTTGTTCGTACGCACGGCCGGCGGCGAACATGGCAAAGGTGCTCGCAAAGGCGACGTGGCCCGTGGTCGCAATGCCGGCGGCGAGCCCCATCAAGTTGCTCTCGGCAATGCCGGCATCGTAGAAGCGCTCAGGGTGCGCAGCCTTAAACTTACCTGTCTGCGTAGCGGCAGCCAGGTCGGCATCGAGCACTACAAAGTCATCGTGCTCATTGCCCAGCTCGACGAGCGCCTCGCCGTAGCTTACGCGCGTGGCGACTTTTTTGACGTCTGCCATTAGAGCTCCTCCCCTGCTGCTGCGAGCTCGGCCATGGCCTGCTCAAACTGTTCATCGTTGGGCGCCTTGCCATGCCAGCCAACCTGGTTCTCCATAAAGGAGACGCCTTTGCCCTTCACCGTCTCGGCGATGATGGCGACGGGCGCGCCGGTCACCTCGCGAGCCTCGGCGAAAGCCGCCTCAATCTGCGCCATGTCGTTGCCATCGGCTAGCTCGATCACATGCCACTTGAAGGCGCGGAACTTATCGGCGAGCGGCATGGCCGAGTTGACTTCATCGATCGTGCCGTCAATCTGCAAGCCGTTGTGGTCGACGACGGCAACAAGATTGTCGAGCGCATGGTTGCCGGCAAACATGGCCGCCTCCCACACCTGGCCTTCCTCGCACTCACCGTCGCCCAGCAACGTGTAGACACGGTAGCCGTCGCCCCAGTGCTTAGCGGCAAGCGCCATTCCAACTGCAGCAGAGATGCCCTGACCGAGCGATCCGGTGGACATATCGATGCCCGGGGTGTCGTTCATGTTGGGATGGCCCTGCAGTCGGCTGCCGATATGACGGAGCGTCTCGAGCTCTTCGACGGGAAAATAGCCGCGATTTGCCAACACCGAATACAGCCCCGGCGCCGCGTGACCCTTGGAGAGCACAAAGCGATCGCGATCGGCCTTGCGAGGGTCGGCAGGATCGATATTCATTTCCTCAAAGTACAGATACGTCATGATGTCGGCAGCACCGAGCGATCCACCCGGATGTCCCGACTTGGCCGCGTGAACCGCAGTCACGACACCCTTCCTGACCTCATTGGCGACCTTCGCCAGCTCCTGGTTGGTCATACGAATTCCTCTCTTGAGAACAACCCCGGCACCGGATGACGCGATGCCGGGGCAATCCACTCGTTAAGCCTGAGCGACGACCTTCTGCCAGTCAGCCTCGAACGAGGCAAGGCCCTGTTCGGTCAGCGGGTGATGCAGGCACTTCTTGAGAGCGGCCATGGGCACGGTCGCGATGTCGGCGCCAAGAAGAGCCGCCTGGGTCACGTGGTTGGGCGTGCGGACCGAAGCGGTGATGATCTCAACGGTGTCGTCGACGTTCTTGCCGGTCCAGTCATAGTTCTTGATGCAAGTCACGACATTGTCGAGCTGCGAGATGCCGTCCTCGGCGATGTCGTCAAAGCGGCCGACAAACGGGCTGATGTAGCGGGCACCGGCGTTGGCGGCCATAAGGGCCTGCGTCGGCGAGAAGACGAGCGTCATGTTGACGCGCACGCCAGCATCGGCCAGCGCACGGCAGGCGGCAAGGCCGGCCTCGCACACGGGAAGCTTGACCACGATGTTGGGGGCGAGGGCGGCAAGGCGCTTGCCCTCCTCGATCATACCCTCGGCAGTGGTCGCGGTAGACTCGGCGGACACGGGCAGGCCCTCGCAGAGCTCGGCAATCTTGAGCATATGCGGCTCAAAGTCGGCAAGCTTGCCGCCGGTCTTGGCGTACAGGGACGGGTTGGTGGTAACACCGGCCAGGCAGCCCCAGCTCTTGGCCTCGGCAATCTCGTCCAGATTGGCGGTATCGATAAAGAACTTCATGGTGAACCCCTTCAAAGGAAGCTAAAACTCAAAAGAATGGGACAAAGGGACTGCCCCTTTGTCCCATGTGCCGGGCCTGCAGCTGGGACATGCCCCAGGCCCGGCGTCGCGTAGGAAAAGCTACTTACTCGGCAAGAGCGGCCTCGATGCGGGTCGTGACGCCCTTGAGGTTAAGACCGACGACGTACTGCTTGATCGGGCGCTTGATGTGCTCGATCACAAAGCGCTTGCCGTCGATGTCCTGGGCAGCGAGGTTGCGATAGAGCTTCTCGACCTGCTCCTTGACCTCGGGATCGTTGAACGCGTAGTGGCCGGAGACATCCAGAATCTTCAGGCTGAGCTCGTCATCGGCCAGAATGTCGTCAACCTGCAGGTTGACGTCGTCGCCGGTCATCCACTTGCGCCAGCGCTCGGTCTTGATAGCCTTGACCAGCAGCGTGTGATACAGGTCGGAGGGATCGTCGCACAGGCCGTTGTCGACCAGAATCTGCTCGGTAGCGCAGAGCTTAAGGTAAGCGCGGGTCTCCTCGGTGCCGTACTGAGGGGCGACATTGGAGGCCGTCACGTGAGCCGGGATGTGCTCGAGCAGCGTTGCGTCATCCAGGTAGTCGGCGTTGTGCTCCTTCAGGCCCACGCCGTAGCGCTTAGCCATGTCGGCGAGCTCGCGGGCATTCTTAAAGTTGTAATGACCGACCTGCTCGGTCCAACGGGTGAGCGTACCGGTCTGGCCGACGATAAAGGTGGGCATGGGGCAGCCGCGCTTCTCGAGCTCGGGCTGCAGCTGAGAAATGAACTCCTCGTACTTATCGGTAGAGGTCAAGCCGCCATTGGTCTCCTCGGTACCGACCTCATAGGCGACCTCGGGCAGGTCATGCTCGCGACGGTACTGCTCAAGGTAGTCGATAAGATCGATCGTGCGGCGAAGCACCACGTCGAGCGGAATAACCTTGCCGATCTGATAGGGGTCCTTGGTGGGGTCGACCATCAGCAGGTCAAAGCCCGCCTCCATGTCGGCGACGAAGGACTTGCGGGCGAGCTCCATGGCCTCGTCCTCGGGCAGGTGGGCGTTACGCTCCTCGTCGCGCTGCCACGGACCGCCGTGATCGCGGCACAGGTAGTACGGACCGGTGTAACCCACCTCGTCGGCAACCTTCTTGATGTCGGCGGCAAAGCGCGTCTGGTCCCAACCGTTGACGTAGCCGGCGCCCATCTCGTCCATATCGACCTGGTTGCGGCTGGCGATAAACATGGGCGGGAAATCCTCGTCCTTGGCAAGCTCGAACACGGCCTGAATCAGGTTGGGGCTCATGGGGCCAATGCCGACCATGGTTGCGTGATCGCCGCTATCCTGCAGCTTGAGCATGCCCTGAACGGCCTGACGGATGGTGAGGTTGGACATTTTGTTCTCCTTCTCCAGAGGATTTTTGACAAAAGTTCCCTGGGACCCAGATGTGGGCCCTATCAGTACGGATGGATTTTGTTGTGTAGGGGCGGTTGTGCGGAGTCAAATCCATCCCTCCGCACAACCGGAGTCCTTAAAGGTTTACTTGGCCTGCTTATCGAGCGTGGGCTTCATGGCAATCAGGATTGCAGCGGCGACCACGGCGCCAATCACGATGTCCAGGCAGAACAGCGCGACGTTGTTGGTGGCAAGGGCGACGATAAAGCCACCGTGCGGGACGTAGCAGTCGATGCCCTGGAAGGCGGCAAGTGCCGCACCCACGGCAGAGCCGATGCAAATGCCGGGCAGGGTGTGACCGAGGTCCTTGACCGCGAAGGGGATAGCGCCCTCGGTAATACCGATGCAGCCCATGAACAGCGCGGAGATGCCCATCTGGCGGTCAGCGTCATCGAACTTGTTCTTGGCGATGAGCGCAGCGAGGCCACAGGCGATCGGGGGAACGGCGACGGCGACGCGGAACATACCGTTAGGACCGTAGATACCGGAGGCCATGATGGCCATGGTGAAGGTCGAGGCGGTCTTGTTGATGGGGCCACCCATATCGAAGGCGGTCATAACGCCAATGACCAGACCCAGGACAACTGCGGAACCGCCCTGCAGGCTGCCGAGCACGCCGGTGAGCCAGTCCATCACAAAGCCAAGCGGCGTGGCCAGGATGTAGATATAGGCCATGCCCAGGACAAGCGAGGTCAGAATCGGGATGATCAGGATGGGCATGATGGTCTGGATGGTGTTGTTGACCTTCCAGGTCTTCATCCAGCGGACAAAGTAGCCGCAGATGACCGCCATGATCATGGCGCCCAAGAAGCCGGTCGAAACGCTGTTGCCGTTAGGGGTAACGACTGCGTTATTGACCAGGTAGCCCAGGACAAAACCGGGGGCGAGCGCGGGCTTGCCGGCCATCGAGTAGGAGATGTATGCCGCAAGCACCGGGATCATCATGGAGATGCCGGCCATGCCGATGGTGTTAAGGCTCACCATCAGCGGGTTCGTAACCTCCATGCCGTTGGCGGCGGCGGTACCGGATGCCAGCGAGAAGGCAAGAAACACGCCGCCGATAACGACGATGGGGATAAAATAGGAAACGCCGGTATTGAATGCATTGAGCAGCGTCTTGCCAGGATCGGCAAAGATAGACTGCTTGGACGCCGGTGTCGGGGCCTGCGGGGCAGCGGAGACGGCCTTCTTCTCTGCCTTGGCCTCGGCCTTGGGCGCGTCAACGGCGCCACCCGTCGCCTTGATGATCTCAATGGCCTGGTCGATGATCTTTACCGGATCGGCGATTACATCAGAGGTGCCGACCTTCAGGAACTTGCCCTCGGCCATCTTCTGCTCAAAACGGTCCTCGTTCTCGACACCCACGTCGACGGACTCCAGGACCAGGTCGGCGGGGTCCACGTCTTCCTGCGTGAGCTCATTCTCGATACCCAGGCCACCCTGAGCCTCGACCTTGCACTCGATGCCACGGGCGGCGCATTCATCCTGAATCGCCTTCTGGGCCATATACGTGTGGGCGATACCCACAGTACAGGCGGCAACGCCTACGATCTTCATTGCTTCCCTCTTTTCATAGAGTTGCGTGCGCAAGACACCGTTTGCGGAGGCCTCCGGAGCATCCCCTGCCGTTTGGACTTGCTGTCTTTTCGACAAGAACAATATAGGTGCTCGTTTTTCTTAATGCCAGCTTATTTCGGTAAACGCGCAGGTCAGAGCGTTGGTTATGCGATTTAGTTATGCGTTTAACCAAAAATGAATCCTGCGATTTTGCCCTCGATTTCAAAAGTCAAGAAGTATTTGATTTTCTCGGTAGACGGCAGATGCGCATGCCGGTCACAAATTTCGACCCCACCCGTATGCCGCATTTGTTGCATACTCATATGAAAGGAAAAAGCCGCTCACCGAAGCGTATCCTTCACCAAGACTCAAAGTCATCATGTTGGAAAATGCTCATCTGTCGGAAGGAGTCGCTGTGGCAAAACAGCGCGTTACGATCGCAGACGTCGCTCGAGAGGCGGGAACCTCGACGGCAAGCGTCTCGTATTACCTCAACGACAAACGAGAAAAGCTTAGCGAGAAGACGCAGAACAAAATCGCGCGCGTCATTAAGGAACTCGGATACGTTCCCAACGCCCAAGCGCAGACGCTCACCGGCAAGCAAACCCACGTCATTGCCATCATCATTTTGGATAACACCAACAAATGGGCGGGGCTCGTTCTCAATGGCATGGAGCAGGTCATGCTCCCCGCGGGCTACCAGACGGTCGTTTGCACGAGCAACTTTAACCCCGAGACCGAGCTCATGTACGTCGACAAGATGCTCTCGCTGGGCGTCGATGGCTTTATCATCCAGCCCACGGCAAACTTCAAAGCCGTGCATGACCGCATTAGACGCGCCGGCAAGCCGGTCGTCTTTTTCGATGCGGCCATCTATAGCCCAGGTACCAGCTGGATCAAAACCAACCTTTACGACGGCGTGTACAACGCCACACAGGCACTCCTCGACGCCGGCTACGAAGATTTCTTTTCCATTGCCGCCAACATGACCGAAATGCGCACCCGCATGGAGCGTTTTCAGGGGTATGCCGAGGCGCTGGCAGCGAACGGGCAGCTCTACAAAGCGATTCCCATCGATCACAACAAGCCGTCAATCAACGAGCTCACTGAATACTTTAAATTCAAGTTCAATCCCGCCAAGCGAACCCTTATCTTCGTGCAAAATCAGTGGGCACTTCCCCGTGTCTACAAGGCCCTCCAGCCAATGGCCCATCTGCTTCCGCAGCAAATCGGCCTTTTGGGACTCAACTGCGAAGACTGGACTAATCTCACCACACCGACCGTCTCCACCATCATCGAGCCCGTCGACCAAGAAGGTCGCGAAGCAGCCGAGATGCTGCTCGCCCTACTTGACGGAAGCAGCGAACCCGGCGAGCAGCGCATTCTCGAGTGCAAGCTCAACTGGCTCGACTCCACCTCGATCTAGACCGCGGGACAAATGAATCAGTAGCGTTTGTCTCAAATCTTAAGTATTTGTTCGACAGAACGGCCCTTGCCGGCTCCTGCTAGACTGGTAGATTCCCAACCGTCCATCCAGGAGCCTCAATGTCGCGCAAGCCCGCCTACAAGCAAGCACTTTCCATCGGCACCGCCGTGGTGCTGGGGTTTGCGCTGTTTACGGGATCGCTCGACGGAGCGCCCAAGTTGCTGTCGCCGCAAGGCGATGAGCAGGCGGCGGCTCTGGCCGAAAAACAAAACGAGAGTCCCAGCCGCACCGACGACGAGGCAGACCTGGTCGCTCGGCTCGAATCGGGAACGGCGAGCGCGGCGGACCCTCAAAACAGCCAGGACTCCGGCGATGGCTCCGATTCCGCCGCGACCGACACCGATGACGACGTTTCCGCGGGCAGTGCCGCCACCCCCATCGACGAGGTCGAAAACCCCGACCTCAACCGCGCCCGCGGTGTTTATCTCAGCAGCATTCCCGACTACGCCGGCAACCCCTACGTTGCCCTTCGCGCCGACAGCACGCACCCGCTCGGCACGCCGTCATTCACACTCGATGAATACGATCGCGCCACCGAAGAGGGCTGCTTTAAGAAGTTCTCCAAGCTCGACAGCTTAGGCCGCACCCGCAAAGCGCTCGCCTGTGTGGGTCCCGAGTCGCTCGGTCAAGGCAAGCGCGGGGATATCTCGCGTATCCACCCCGCCGGATGGCACCAGCAGCGCTACGACTTTATTCCGGGCCAGAGCCTCTACAACCGCTGCCACCTTATCGCCTGGTCGCTCTGCGGCGAAAACGCCAACCGTAAGAATCTCCTCACCGGCACGCGCTATCTCAACGAGACGGGCATGCTACCGTTTGAAGAGCAGATTCTCGGCTACATCCGCGACACGGGCAACCACGTGCTCTATCGCGTCACGCCTATGTATAACGAAGAGGAACTTGTCTGCCGCGGCGTGCGCCTTGAGGCGCAATCGGTCGAGGACCACGGCAAGACCCTCTGCTTCCACGTATATTGCTACAACCTGCAGCCGCATGTGCAGATCGACTACACCACCGGCCGCAACCAGGCCTCGGGAGACTAGGGCCGATCAAGCTGCCCCAAAACCTAACATGATCCGTTTTCCTCCGTCCCTCAGGGATCAAAAAGAGCCGCTCTGGATTGCCCAGAGCGGCCCTTGCATCAGCATGTATGTTGCAGGCAAAGCCCCACGCTACTTGGCGCGGCCCTCCTCATAGCGCTCGACCAGCTTGGCCTGAACGTCATAAGGCACCTGCTCATAGCCGGCGGGCTTCATGGTAAAGTCGCCCGTGCCGCGCGTAATAGAGCGCAGACGCGTCGAATAATCCGTCAGCTCGGCCAGCGGCGCCTGGGCGATGACCACGGTGTCGCCGCGCTCATCGGTCTCCATGCCCGTCACGCGACCGCGCGATGCCGAGATGTCGCCCATCACGGCGCCGGCGTAGCTCTCGGGGATAGTCACCGTAATTTCCTCGATGGGCTCCAGCACCACCGGATCGGCATCGGCGCACGCCTTGCGCAGGCCGATGCGAGCCGCCGCGCGGAACGCCATCTCGTTGGAGTCGACGCTGTGATACGAGCCGTCGTACACAGCCACGCGAATGCCCGTGAGTGGGTAGCCGGCAATGATGCCGTCCTTCATGGTCTCCTGGACACCCTTGTCCACGGCGGGGATCAGCGAGCGCGGAATGCGGCCGCCCACGACCTCGTCCACAAACTCATAGCCATCGCTCGTACCGTCGGGCCCGATGAGCGGCTCAACGCGCAGCCAGCAGTCGCCATACTGACCGGCACCGCCAGTCTGCTTCTTGTGGCGGCCCTGTGCGCTCGCCGTGCGGCGGATAGTCTCGCGATACGGAATGCGGATCGGCACGCTCTTGGCCGCAACCTTGGTGCGATCCTCAAGGCGATTGAGCAGGACCGAAACCTGAGCCTCACCCACGGCGGAGATGATAGTCTGGCCCGTCTCCTCGTCGCGGTCGATGCTCATGGTCGGATCGGCCTTGCAGGCCTTCTCGATAAACGTGTAGAGCTTCTCTTCGTCGCCGCGATTCTCGGCCTCGATGGCAATGCGGTACTGCGAGTTGGGGAACTTAAACGCCGCAGCCTCGACCTTGCCGGTAATCGAGAGCGTATCGCCCGTCTCGGCCGCCAGCTTGGGTGCCACGATAATGTCGCCGGCATAGGAGTGACCGACCTCGGTCATGTCGCGGCCGCACATCACATACAGGTGAGCCAGACGGTCGCCCTTGCGGGTACGCGCGTTGATCAGCTCAAGACCCGGCTCAAGCGTACCCGTCAGCACCTTGATAAAGCTGATGCGACCCTGCTGCGGATCGGCCAAGGTCTTAAACACAAACGCCACCGGACGGTCATCGTCACTCGAGATCTTAAGCGAATCGCCGTCGATAAGCGGCATCTCACCGTAGTCGGTCGGCGCCGGGAAGTACGTCGCGATGTCGTCCATCAGCGAGTTGACGCCCTGCTCCTTGATGCAATCGCCCGCAAAGACCGGCACAAAGATGCGCTCGGCAATCGCCTTCGACAGCAAGCCCTCAAGCTCCTCCTGCGTCAGCGTCTCCTCGCCTTCCAGGTACTTCATCATCAGCTCATCGTCGGCCTCGGCCACCAACTCGCACAGATGGTCATGGGCCTCCTCGGCCTGGGCACGATACTCCTCGGGAATCTCCGACTCAACGGCTTCGGTGCCGTTGCAATGGCGCGCCTTCATGCGCACCAGGTCGATAATGCCGTCAAAGTCCTCGCCCTCGCCCCAGGGAAGGGTCACGGCGCCCAATCGCGTGCCAAAGCGCTCCTGCAGCAGGTCCATCGTGGTCGCAAAGCTGGCCTCGGAGCGCGACAGGCGGTTCACAAATACCGCACGCGCCAGGCGCAGGTCCTCGGCCGCATACCACAGCTTGACGGTCGTCGGCTGCGGTCCGGCCTCGGCGTCGACCACAAACAGAGCCGTCTCGCAGACGCTCATCGCCGCAAAGGCGTCGCCGATAAAATCGGGGTAGCACGGGGCATCGAGCACGTTGATGCGGGCGCCCTTCCAGTCGATCGGCGCGATGGTCGTCGAGATGGAAAACGCGCGCTTGACCTCTTCGGGGTCGTAGTCGAGCGTGGGCTTGGTGCCGTCGTGGCCGCCCAGACGGGCGGTCTTGCCAGAAAGGTGGAGCATGGCTTCGGCGAGTGAAGTCTTGCCCACCCCGCCTTGGCCTACGAGCACCACGTTCCTTACGTTGCCGGTCTTGGGAGCACCCATGATGACCTCCTTGCAGGGTCGCGCGCGATGCGCGACGCCAACGGGGAGAGTTCGCGGTCGGTGCCGTCCCGGGAGCAGCATGGTCGGCAGCCGAGCCGACTCACCCTCCAAATGTCCTATGCCACCACCCTACCCT
>USAY01000020.1 GCA_900552755.1 uncultured Collinsella sp. | reverse complement strand
CTAGCCTAATCCCAAGGAATCCCACCATGAGCACCAAACCACGAGTCGTCGGAAACGGCAGCGTATATCAAGTTAAAGAAGGGGTGTTCCAATACCGCTTCAACCTCGGCAAGGACCCCAAGACCGGCAAATACGCCTACTCATCCAAGAGAACGCTGCACTGCGAAGGTGTGAGTAGACGCACACAACAGGCAATGCTCCGCAAAGCCCTGGAAGAATACAAGGAGGAGTTGAACTCCGGTATCGTCCGTGACAGCAGAAACCTCACCGTCGCAGAGTACGCCAGGAACTTCCACAAACTAAGGAAAGAGAGCCTCAAGTCACCGCTCGCCTATGCCCGTGAGGGCAACTATATTAGCCACATTCAAGAGATGTTCGGCCATATTCGACTTACTGACCTCCACCCTGACGATATACGGCACATCTACGCAAACGCCCGCAAAAAGGGAATGTCCGAAGCCGAGCTACACGGGACACATGTCAAACTGCGACAGATTCTCCAAGACGCCGTAGACAACGAGCTCATCCTTCGTAACCCATGCACGCCAATCAAGCTTCCCAAACCAACTTACAGGGAAAGAACTCCGCTTACGGCAGACGAGGCTTCACGATTTCTGTCTTGCCTCATGGATGAACCACTGTCGGCCAAGGCAACGGGCACCATGCTCTTGCTCCAATGTGGTCTCCGACGCGGCGAAATGCTCGGCTTGACTTGGGGCGACATCGATCTTGGGCAGCGCACGTTGAGCGTGTCGAAGCAGTTCACCAATGACAAGACTCTCCGACCGCCAAAATCGAAGATGAGCCGACGCACCATAGCAATCAACGACTCCCTGGCCTGCTATCTCAGCAAATGGGAGCTGGAACAGCGGGCGCAGCTCAACCGATACACTCTCGATCAGGACGACAAGACGCCTATCGTTAACGGCATAAAGGTCGTTACGACCGAGGATGGCATATACGCCACAGTCGTCAACGTAGACGGCCACAACTTCGACCGATGGTTCCGCGACTTCTGCGTCGATAACGGCTTTGGGAGCTACAACAATATCACCAGAAGATTCCAGCGAAACGGCAAAGAGCACGTGAGGGGTACGGGATACAGTGGGCTCGTCCCCCACGCCCTGCGGCACACGCAAGCGACGCTCCTAATCGGAGAAGGCGCAGACGTGAAGACTGTCCAGGCAAGACTTGGACACGCATCTCCAAGTACGACGCTCTCCATCTACTCCCACGCCATCGAGGCAAACGATCGTAAGGCAGCAGATGCCTTCGGCGAGCTCATTTCCCAAGAGAGCAATTCATAAGGGAAGGGCCGAGATATACCCGGCCCTTCCCTTGCTTTGAACATAGATGGACTAATGGCGATAGACCATCGCTCCATATGGAGCTTTATCCTCCCAGGAAAACGATGAGGCGTCGCGAATGGGGAAGACGCCGATTATAGGTGCCTTCGTCCATTCGTCGGTATTCAGAATCGCGCCGTCCTTGTCATAGATTGGCTCAACCTGAGAAGTCTGGACATCACGAATTCCCGGCCATATATCAGCTATCGCATCAAGCACCTCATCCGTAGGGCAGACTTCCTTTGAGGAAAGATAAACATAGTGCGGAATTGCATCGCTTGCATTCCGCACTTCAAGAACGAAAGCATAGTCGCATGACGCAGCATTCGACTCATTGACCACCGGCCAATCGTCGGGGACAACGAGATACGAGCCACCTCGCAGGTCCACGCGTTTCATTGACGGCCCCTTATCAACAAGGCTGTCTTGCGGAACAAATCGCAGCATATGGTTACGAAGAGCCTTGTAATAAGAGAGCTTGTCGTTTAAATCGTCGGCAGCGAGCGACAGGGACTCAGCATCGCCATATCCACCAAGCTCATCCTGAATAGACTTGACCCGTTGCGCACAAAAAGCGCTCAGCTCTGCAGCCGCACCCTTGTTGACGCGGAGACATAGACTCGCGAGAAGGTCGACCACTTCCCCCGGAGTCTTAAACTCTTGCGGATGTTGTTCCTTGAACATGCTGATGTTGTCATCGGTCTGTTCAAGGACGGTCGTCCCAAACTTTCGTTTTTTCGGTTTCCTGGAGCGTTCCATTTCATCCCCCAATCGATTTTCATTGTAAGTATAACCCTGTTTTTTGAGGTAAAAGTGCTTATCCGAAACTTTTCGGAACTTTTTCTGAATCTTCAGCGCCTCGATTGCCAGAAGCAGTATCATCGAATTGCACAGATAAGCGAATGCCGGAATGGGGGTGCCCAAAGAAGGCCATAGAAACAAAAAGCCGCCCACCCCTCCCCTCTAGTCGCCAAACTGAGGTGGGGAGGAGTGAGCAGACCAAAGGAGATTCTACCATGGTAGATTCCGTTGTTCCCAAAGCGGGTATCGTACCCGCTCCTCCTCGCGTCGTTCTGGGACGCGAGCGTCTGCTCGGCGTCACCGAGATTCGTGAGCTGACCGGGCTTGGGGAGGTTGCCGCCGCATCGCTCATGAAAGAGAGCGGTCGCTGCCTCAAGCTTCATAGCCGCCTCTTCGTCATCGAGTCCAGCTTTTTTGAGTACCTTCACGAGTTGGAGGTGTCGGATCCGTGCAGCCTGTAGCCAATAGCTCATTCAACGTCGAAGCCGATCAGCTCAAGACCTATATCGAGGAAATGAACGGGCGTAAGCCCATGGCTCATATACGCAGCCTCCCCTCTCTCGACAAGCTCATCGGAGGCGTCGTACCCGGAATCCTGACCATAGTCGGAGCGGCACCCGCTGCCGGCAAAACGACGCTCCTCAAGGTTATCTCCGACGACCTTGCCTCCCAAGGCGTGCCCACCGTCTTCTACTCCGCGGAACTCCCCGCGTATCGCATTGCTCAGAAGGGCATCACGCGCCTCGGCAACGGAGACTTCAGCCTTTCCGAAGCGACCGGGGCTATCCCCGAGAAGAGGGAGGCATTTGAGCACGCCTGCGCCATCTACGCCGAGACCGTAGCACCTAACTCGTGCATCATGGACAGCCAAACGTCCATGGAAGATCTCGGGCGTTGCATCGGTGATTGCATTCACGAACGTGGGCAGCGCCCTGCCGTTTTTGTGGATTACCTTCAACTCATTGCAGCAACCAATTTCAATGTTCGCGCGGAAGAACGCGTTGTCATCACCGCTTGCGTCCAAGCCCTGGGCAACATCGCCCGGACGTATGACGTCCCCGTTTTCCTGATAAGCAGCGTCGCGCGCGATAAGTACAACGATGCGAACACCGAGCTCAACGTCTTCGCTGGCTCGCAGGGTATCGACTACGGCTCCGACAACGCTCTCTTCCTGCAGGTCGACGGCAGGGACAAGAAGGAGCGGAAGTACAACTCAGAGCTAGATGTTCGTCCCCTGCTCGTTCGCGTCCTTAAGGCACGCTATGGCACGCTTGGGAGCGCCAAGCTCACCTTCGACGCGCCCCATGCCACCTTCTATGACCAGGAGGGCTAGGCCATGCGCGGCAACAGCAAGACCGCGCATATCAACGTCCGCATGACCGAGGAGGAGCGTGCCGTCATCATGGCGCGCTCTTCCTCTTTTGACATGGCCCCATCGACGTTCATGCGCGAAGCTGCCCTCCGCATCGGGCAGAAGCCCGTCAAGGTCGCCGACGAGGCGACCTTGCGGCAAATCCTCCACCAGATGAAGAAGCAGGGCGGAAACCTCAACCAGGCCGTCCATGCCGCAAACGCCTATGGCGTGGATGCGCAGACGGCCCGACAGCTCACGGAGGCCGTCCGACTGGTGTCGAGCACGGCCTCGCAGCTTTCAAACCTCATCTCCAAGAATCGAGAACTATCATGAAAACCAAGATGCTCACAGCGCTCCTATCATCCCTTTTCCTAGCGATCCTCGCATGCCCCGTACTCGCCGCCCCCATCGACATGCTCGTCGCCGGGTACGGACTCGACGCATCGGCAATTCCCACAACGTTCGACGCGGAGACCGTCCTCGGCTGGTGGCTCTCGGACGGGTTCGTCACCCATCCCCTCGGGGCCTTGTTCGTCTTCCTCCTTGCACTCTGCACCTGCGCCCTCATCGCCTACTCAAGCGCCCTCAAATCACGAGCCGAGGACGGCGGCGTGCTCGGCGACGCCCACGTCAAGACAGGTCGCGAGGTCGTGAAGGGGTCCGTGACCTGGGACGGCTCGACGATCCCATCGTCGCGCGGGTTCGTCTACGGTTTCACCAAATATCGCGGTAAGCCCTGTTATCTCTACGAGCCGAAGAAGATGATTTTCGTATCAGGGGCCACTGGGTCAGGTAAGTCACGCTTCCTCTACCTCCCCTCAATCGACCTGCTCAGCTACGGCGACGCCTCCAACGGCTCCGAGCCCGCGACCCTCGTCGTCTCCGACGTGAAGAACGAGCTCATAGAGCTCACGGGCGATGAGCTTGCCCGTCGTGGCTACCGCGTCCTCCTGCTCGACACGCAGCACCCCTATCGCGGCCATAGGTTCAACCCGCTCAAGCAGGTTCTCGACCTCCATGCCGAGGAGCGCGACCAGGAGGCTGAGCAGGCAGCGGACGCCATCGCGGAGCTCGTGGTCCAGGACGACGAGAGGGGCAAGGGTTCGCACTGGACGGCATCGGCCAGGGGCCTGCTCTCGGCCCTGGTCCTGCTGGTCTCAATGTCCGACGAGTGCCCGGAGGGATCAAAGCACCTCGCGACCGTCTGCGAAGTCCTGGACCGCGGTACCGAGGCAGAGGGCGACGACCCATCCGAGCCCCTGAAGGCCGTCTTCCGCTCCCTGCCGAGCGGCCACCCCGCCAAGGGAAGGGCGTCGCAGTTCATCTCCTCGGGCGGCAACGAGCTCAGGAGCATCCTCTCGACGCTCAAGGTGGCACTCCGCCCGTTCTCGTCCGCCCCGGTCGCCTGGATGACCTCCGGCTCCGACATCGACCCGCGCACGGTACTCACGGAGAAGAGCGCCGTCTTCCTCCACGTGCTCGACGAGGGCTCACCCTACAACTGCATCGCGGCGATATTTCTCTCGCAGCTCTGGGCTTCGGTCCAGGCGGTCGCGGACGTGAACGGCGGCAGGCTCCCCCGCCCCGTGCAGATACTCGGCGACGAGTGGGGCAACCTGCCCCGCGTCGAGTGCCTGCCCGCCCTCCTCAGTCTCGGGCGCAGTTACGGGACGTTCTGGGTCGGAGCGACGCAGGACGTATCCCAGCTCAATAAGTATGGCGAGAGAGACGGCCGCAGGAAGATCCTCGCGAACTGCGGTGTGAAGGTCGCCATGAAGCTCGCAGAGGAGGAGGATCGCCGGTACTTCACCGAGCTCATCGGCAAGACCACGCGCCACACGCAGGGCACGAGCAACGGCAGGGCCGCGTCAGGCACGTCCTCCTCGACGTCCTACAGCGAGAGCGCCGACGACGTGATACACCCCTGGGAGTGGCGCGACATGGCCCCGGACCGGGACGGGATCATCGTCGTGAAGCACGCGGACAACGGTATGCCCGCATGTCGAGCCGGCGTCTTCCGCTCCCCCGTCACCGACTGCACCAACACGCCCACAAGGGAGCACTTCGACCTCGGGACCCCCGAGCACGAGGCGGAGAACCGTCGCGCCTACCAGCGCCGCCTCGACGAGTCAGCTGCTGGGAAGATGCGCGAGGAGGCCTCGACCTGGTGCCCAAAGTGGCCCGAGCCGGAGAAGAAGACCGGGCGCAAGCCGGGCGGCAAATTCAGCGGGCTCTCGCTCGACTAGGGAGGCGACCATGACGGCGATAAAGCAGACGAGCGTCTGCAGCGAGAAGCACCTCGCGAGACTCAGGGATTACCTCTCCTGGGACCGCGACAAGGCGCTCGCCCACGGCACGCAGAACATCATCGACGATGACCGCTGGTTTCAGGAGATGGCAGACACGAGGGCGGCCATGGGTCACGACAGGCCCGGCAAGGCCGGTGCCAAGTGTACCTACATGCAGCACCAGATACTCGGGTTCCTCCCAGACGAGTGCGACCTCAACGGCGGGAAGATGACGCCGGAGCTGTGCATGCGCTATGCGAGGGAGTACGTGGCCGAGCGCTACCCCAACCAGGAAGTCGTGATGGTGCTGCACCGCGAGCGCTGCCGCGCGGACGCCACCGACCGCTACGCCGTGCACCTCGGCATCAACCGCAGTGATCTGGAAACCGGCCGAAGGCTCGACGAGGGCCCCGCCCGAAAGGCGGCGGCATCACGCGTGAAGACCGTCCGTACCCTGGACGAAAGGTACGGCCTCAGGCAGCTTGAGCGCGGCAAGGCCAACTCGCGCGTCCACGCGAGGCAACCCGGCACGGAAGAGCGCGACATGGCCCGAAAGGGGCAGGCCGCGCGCTCGGAGAACGCCCGCATCCGCGTCGCGGTCACTCGCCGAATCGAGGAGGTCGGGCGCATGCACGACTGCCCCGACCGGATGGGCGAGCTTGAGCGGCGGCTCAAGCGGGACGGCATCGAGCTCGCCAGGTCGAAGGGCGGGAGCCTCCAGTACCGCTTCCCCTCGAAGTCTCTCGGGGGCATGAGGAAGGTCAACGGCGGAAGGCTCGGCTTTGCCGTCGACCGCTCGACTGGCATCGCCGTCCGCTTCACGCTGCGCGGGATAGCGACGGCGATGCGGGCGTTCTGGGAGCTTGAGCGCAGGGCGCTGGAGAACCAGAACGGCCGAGACGACTGAGCATTTGGGCCGGGACGCAACAGGCGTCCCGGCCCCTTCTTTTGCCCTTCGGTGAGAGCGACCTCGGAGCGGTTCGCCGTCCCGCCGCAGGCGGGCAAGATGATTCCGTGCAACGGAATCCATATCTTGCCTGCACGGAGCGAGCCGGTTGCCAAGGCAACGCGAGCCCGGGCAGGTGAGCGCCGGTTGAACCGGCGCCGAGGAGACGCGACCCTGGGGAGCGTTGCCAGGGAGCCGCAGCGAGAGCGACGCCGTGCGTCGCGGGGGTCCCGCCCATAAGCGGGACCCATCGGCCGCAAGGCCGATTGCCACGCCTCGGCCCTCTCGACCTGCGCGTCGGGGAGGAGTCGGCAGTAACCTCTCCCCGATCCACAATGGAGACCTAAAGCCGCTCGTAGGCCCTCTTCACCAGCTCGCCCATAAGCTGCCTTCGCTTGCCTAGGAACTCCTCATAATCGAGGTCCTCAAACCCAACAGGCAGGGCATGCTCCTCGCAGTTGCGGCGATACTCGTCCTCCCCCAGCGAGTCGCGGTACTTCCTGACGTACTCGCTCGGGGCGTCGTCCGAGATGTAGATGTTGTTCTGGTAGTCTACGAGGGTGAAGTTGCCCCTGTTGCTGCGCTGCGAGAGGTAGCCCCTGGACTTCAGGTAGTTGTCCGGGAACAGGTGGTGTTTGTCCAGCGCCTTCTTCGAGCCCGACGAGCCCATGAGCAGGAGCTGGGACAGCGGGGCCGTGCTGAACAGCGCCTTGGCACCGAGCACGACCTGAGCCGCGACGAAGCCCCACCAGGTCGGGCCCGTCGCCTCGTTTGCGTCGAGGGAGCTGGGCAGCGTGATGGAGAAATAATCGTCCGTCATGATGGCAGCGAGTCTACGGTCGAAGTACGCCCGGAACTCATCGGCGGTCTCAAGGCGCGAGACGTCGTTAAGCTGCTGCTCGAACTCGGATTCGAAGGACCCCACATAGAGCCCCGTTATGGCTGCGGCGAAATACCAGCGCCGCACGAGCCCGCGCACAGCCAGTGGCTCCATGTCGAACTCATAGCGCCCGATAAGGTAGAACGCATAGCAGAACATGAGCGCGTTGCCCGACCCCACCTGGTCAGAGCAGACGTAGCCCGCCTCCGCCAGCGTGTTGATGAAGGCATGCCAGTTGTTCAAGTCGAGCACGAGATCGAGGGCGCGACCGAACGTGGCAAAGTTCTCGGCCCGCGTCTCGGGCGTCGTTTCCTTTGTCTTGAGATCTCGCCCGCGAAGAATCTGGTAGGCATAACGCAGGCGACCCCTCTTGAACCCCACGCCCACCGTGGCGCGAATGATATGCGTCGGCGAGACGGTCATGAGCGGGTTGTACGAGGTGCCCTTTGCGGGCGCATGGCTCATGGCGCAGAACTCCTCTATACGCTCCCTCATGGCAGGTTCGTAGACCGAAAGCAGGGTCATGATGAAGTCATCCTGCTTAAGCGCCTGCCCTTGCGAGTTCACACGCACGAAGATGTCCGATACGGTCTCCTCGTCAGCCGATTCGGAAATCTCCAGCGTCGGCAGAAGATAACGCTCAAGCCCGAGTAATGCGTTGAGCCCGCTCTCGACGGCATCCTCGCCGTCATCGTCGAGTTCGGGTTCTCCCTTTTTGGCATTCGCCTCGTTAAGGCGCTTGATGAACGCCCTGCGATAGGCGCTCAGCTTGTTGTCGTGGTTCGCCGCGAAGGCCTCGGATACGTCCGGCACATAGCGCGAATCCTTCTCGGTCGAGGCGTCGGCATTCTTGAATGAGCGTGCGATGGGGTCGTAGGCGACCTTCACCGTACGCTCCCTGAAGTTCTTGTCTCGCACGGACACGCCGTACAGCGAGCTCAGGAGAGCGGTGAGTCTCTGCTGTCCGTCGATGACAAGGGACTTGGGGACGGCATACACCTTTTGGTTCGAGCCTATGGCAGACTTCTTGCCCGCGTTGTCGCTCGGAGAGTCCCACAGCATCACATAGCCGATAGGGTATCCGCGAAGCATGGAATCAAGCAGATCGCGAACCTTTTCATTGCCCCACACGAAAGGCCGTTGCAGATCAGGCAGGCCAATCTTGCCCGTCTGAACATCCTTCAGGATGTTACCGACCTCCAGCGATATGGGATTGTAGATAGAGTTGGGCACTATAGTTCACCGACCTTCTTGGCGTACAGGTTGAAAAGATGGGCGACTATCTTCTCCTCGTCCCCGCCGAAGTCGACGCCATAGGCGGCTTCGACGGCGGCGTCGAGCGCCTTGTGCGCTGTCATCAGCTCGGGGAAGAACGGCTCGTTCTTGGGATCGTACATGTCCGCGAGCGTCGCACCTTCTTGGGCATCCCGGGCGTCGAGCACGGCTTGGGCGCAACGCTCAACTTCTTCGCGTTGGGATTCCGCGGGCTCGGGCCAGACGAAGTTGTTGTAGTCAATACCAGCCGAGTACTGATAATCATCTTTCAGTCTTCCGGTCACGACCCTAACCCATGCATTATGAAATTGGGACTGCAACACCCCATATTGATAGAGGGTTGCATTTGGGATAAGACGAACTTTATTGCTACAAAAGACCTCAGCATCGACGAACCCCATTGGGATGTATCGCCTTCGGCTTGATGAAACCTCTGGTATCAAGATTGAATCTGTATCCGACAGGATTTCAGTTCCAAAATGGGCAGGGCACTCTGCAGCCTTAACGGTCTGACTTCTCTTGCTCTTGAGCCGATACCGGCGCACCGCTTCAACCCTTTCCCTGCATTTAGGCAGATTCTTTAGCTCATCCCAATTTGCGTTCCCAAGCCATAAACACCAACGGCTTTTGCCACGGATAAATTCTTGTGATCCAAGCCACTTGTGAAAGAATTTCTCTGCACCAGGTTCAATTTGCAAGAATTCGATTTTTTGCTCATCAGTGAAAAGGTAATTGCCGTCGTCTATAGGCTGGGAGCCTATTCCCATTTCTGGAACATCTGATAATGGCTTACTTCTGCTGTAGACAAAAACGTCCGGAGCGTCTTTAAGATAAGCATTGATTCGGGCCACGGAAATCTGCTCTTCGTCAGAATCGGGCGTTGCGTGATAGAAGAGCGTCTTGGCCCCAACCTCGCGCGAGAAGCCCACGATGACGCAGAACACGTGTGCCTTGTCTGCCGCCTCGTTGTCCCAGCGGAAGGTGTTGTGCGCGAAGTCGATATGGACTCCCAGGTCGTACAGGGGTTTCCAGAGGTTGGCGACCTGCTCCCCCTGGCAGATGGAGTTGGTCGAGACCAGGGCGCAGCGCGTGCGCTTCCCTTGCGTGAACCTCGCGGCCTTCATGTACCAGGCCCCGCAGTAGTCGATGTTGCCCGCGTTCTTCGCGCCGTCGAAGACCTCAAGGAGTTCGGCCTTCTGCTCCTTGGACTGGTTGCGGGCCCCGAGGAAGGGCGGGTTGCCCACGAGGTACGTGAGGTCATCGGGGAACACCTCGGACCAATCGGTCTTGAGGGCGTTGCCCTCATGGAGGTTGCTGAGGCTCCTGAGCGGCAGGAAGTCGAAGTCATAACCGACGTATATCTCCTGCGTCTTTCGGAGCATCTGCTCCTCGGTGATCCAAAGGGCGGTCTTGGCGACCGAGACGGCGAAGTCGTTTATCTCGATGCCGTACAGCTGGTCCAGGGACACGCGGACAGGGCTGTCCTGCGCAACGACGAGGGATGTCTGCCCCGCGTTGCCGGTCTCCTCGCTGAGCTCGTCCTCGATGATTCGGTTCTCGATGGTGCGCAGCTGCCGGTACGCCTCGGTAAGGAAGTTGCCCGAGCCGCATGCCGGGTCGCCGATGGTGATGGAGGCCACCTTGTCGTGTAGCCTCGCCAGGGCCTGCTTGCGCTTGGCAGCTGTCTTCTCGCCCTCGGCCTCGTGCAGCTCGTCCCACAGCTCGTCGAGGAAGAGTGGCCTGAGGCAGCGCTCGATGTTCTCGACGCTCGTGTAGTGCATGCCCCCGGCGTGGCGCGTCTCGGGGTTCAGCGTGCCCTCGAACACGCCGCCGAAGATGACGCCCGAGATCTCGCGCCAGTCAAAGTCCTGGGACGCGTCAGCGATGGCCTCGAGGATCTCCGAGGTCATCTGCGGGACGATGATGGAGGAGTCGGCGAACAGACCGCCGTTCACGTAGGGGAAGGCCGCGAGGTCCTCGTCCAT
The DNA here is from genome assembly GCA_900552755.1 of uncultured Collinsella sp. GTDB lineage: Bacteria > Actinomycetota > Coriobacteriia > Coriobacteriales > Coriobacteriaceae > Collinsella. The sequence continues at coordinate 11,070 of USAY01000020.1, read as the reverse complement.
GTACTCATCCCTCTGCTCTAGGGGCGTGTCGATCGTCTCAAACAAATCGACCAGTTTTCGGCGGAGCTTCGCGGGGTCTCCCTCGCAGTACCTGCCGAACGCCTGGTGCGATTGCAGGAGGTCGGCGTCTTCGGCGTAGAGCAGGAAGATGATTCGGGTGATGAGCACGTTGAGGGAGCGCTGCTCCTCTTGCGCCCGCTCGTCCTTCTCGTCAATGTGGTGGTACTGCTTGGCGAGGGCATCGTAGAGCCTGGAGACGTAGGCCCCAGCCTCGATGGAAAGCTGCTGCTCCTTGTGCAGGCGGCTCGTCTCGTTGGAGGTCAGGAAGGACAGAAGATACAGGCTGTCCGGGAGCTCTTCGAGGGAGAACTCCTGCACGGTATCCTCGGGCCGCTCGTTGTCGAGGTCGTAAAGGCGAAAGGTCCCGAAGTTGCACGTCATCACCCAGCGGGGGCGCTCGGAGTATGGCAGGTGCCGCGCGTACCACATGGCCTGCTGGAGCGGCGTCTCCATGCCGCCGTTTCTGGGCTCGGGCTTGTCGAGGTCGATACCCCACGACTTCTGCTCGCACAGGAAGTTGTGGTCGGAGACGAACACGTCGATGCGGCGGCCTCTCACCTTCCGCTCGAAGTCGACGAAGCTGTCTATGGTGTTGGACGGGATGCCCAGGACGTTGATGAGCAGATCTACCCAGAACTTTTGCGTGTCCTGCTGCTCGTTGTTGGAGCCCGCGGGGATGGCGGCAAGGCGCTTCTGCCACCGCTTGACGAACTCTTTTGCCTCTTTCTTGCTGGCAGGCATACCGGACCTCCTGCGTCGTTGTCACTTTCGGACAATTTTAAGGGGTAAAAGCCCTCTTCCAAGCGGAAGGGCGAGTTTTCAACGGTCCACGGTGCCGCAGGGTCCCAGGCGAAACCCGAAGATGCCGGGGGCTGTTGGAAACTCGCCCATCTCACAGCAGCGTCACCCTAGGTTTTCAACGCTTTCCATGGCCGAAGGGCTTCTTATAAGCCCGTAGGCTGTGGGAAGGGTTGGAAACCGGACTTTGGGCATAGCCCTTCACAAAAAAACTTTCTACCCAAATTCTACCCAACTGACGTTAACGATGCCCTTATATAAGAAAGCAGGTCAGACGATTTATACCGTCTGACCTGCATTTACTTCTGGTGCCCCCGGGCGGATTCGAACCGTCGACACCCGCTTTAGGAGAGCGGTGCTCTATCCCCTGAGCTACGGAGGCATGTTGTACTAGTGTAGCAGATTTACGCCGTTGTAATACAGCGTATAGCCACTCTTCGAAGTTGCGGTGGAACAGCCCTCCGGAAAGTGTGTCCCACTATCCAGGCAAATTCTGGGTCAAACTTTCCCAATGGGACCTCGCTGGAAACTGTGTCCCAGAATTTCGGCTCGAAACGGGACACGGTTTCCCAAACGACCCCGTTCCGGAAACTACATCCCGGAATCGGCGCTCGAACTGGGATGCACTTTCCCAATCGAGCCCCATGGGAAACTGCGTCCCACTTTGGGGGGCGCTCTTTAATGACTAGTTACCTTTGTGGAAGAGGTTTTTGATAACGGAGGGGATGCTCTTGGCGCCCTTGGCCGTCACATCGATAAAGTCGGGCGAACGCACAAGCTTATCCTCGTCGACGTACTTGCGGACCGCGCGAAGCGTCTCTTTGTCGTCGCGCGTCGAAAACGTAAAGTGACCGTTGTCCTTGGTGAAGATGGCAAAACGCGTAATCTTCTTGGTGCCGCGCAAAACCTCGGCGGCAATATAGTCGACCTCGTCCCACGGGATTTGAATATAATCCTCGGGATTGCGCTCGTTATAGTACTCGAACGCCTTATTGCCCACCATCACGTTACCGTGGCTGGTAAGCCCCATCAGGCAGGTTGCCGGCGTTGCCAGATCGACCGTGCTGTTCTGAGATTGCGCCATACGCGCCTCGCCCTCCAATAAAAACAATCGGACCGCATCCAGTGTACCCACCGGGTGCGGTCCGTTTCAATGGCTCAAAAGCCCTTACCTAGCAACTCTCGGTCTTAAGCCGAAGCGTGCTTACATGAAGCCGCAGACGCGACCGATGATGCCGATGGCGAAGAGAGCCAGGATGATGACGATCGGGCTGACCTTCTTCTTGAGGAGCTTGCAGACCAGCAGGGTCAGGCACACGGCGGCAAGGCCGGGGATGAGCTGATCGAGGTTGGCCTGAAGCGTGGTGACCTTCACCTGATCAAGGGCGTTAGCACCGATGGAGTTATACATCGTCAGTGCTTCCTTGACACCCTCAGAACCAGAGGGCAGGTTAGCCCAGTCGATAAAGGCGCCAGCAGACTGCGTGACCTTGGAGACGACCGGGGTGAAGGAGATGGACACCCAGCGCTCGACCAGGGCGCCGATGATGAACATACCTAGGATGGAAGCACCCTCGGTGACCTTGCCCATCAGACCGCCGGAGAGGTCCTTGGCGATGGAGGAGCCGACCTTGTAGCCAAACTCCTGCGTGTACCACAGGAAGGCGTAACGGATGATGTTCCACGCGAAGAAGAACAGCAACGGACCGGCGATGCTGCCGGACAGGGCCAGGGAAGCGCCCAGAGCGCCCAGAATCGGGCGAAGGGTGAACCAGAAGGCGGGGTCGCCGACGCCGGCGAGCGGGCCCATCATACCGACCTTGACGCCCTGAATGGCGACGTCGTCGATCGGAGCACCGTTGGCGCGCTCCTCCTCGAGAGCGAGGGTGACGCCAATGACGGGGGCGGAAACATAGGGATGGGTGTTATAGAACTCCAGGTGGCGCTTAAGAGCGGCAATCTGGTCATCCTTGTTGGTGTAGAGCTTCTTGATCGCAGGGATCATTGCGAAGCACCAGCCGCCGTTCTGCATACGCTCGTAGTTCCACGAGCCCTGAAGGAACTGATGACGGAAGCAAACCTTCTTGCGGTCAGCCTTGGTGAGCTGAATCTTGTTCTCTGCCATATGTATCACTCCCCTCCTACTCGTAATCGTTCAGAATGTCGCCGAGCGGGTCACCGGAGCCGCCGCCCATGCCGCCACCCTGCTTGGCCAGATCCTTAAGGCCAAGGTAGATGAGGGCAAGGGAGATGCCGATGAGGCCAAGGGCGATCAGCGTGAGCTGAGGGATGGCAGCAAGGACAAAGCCGAGGATGAAGAACGGCCAGGTCTCCTTGGTGGCCATCATGTTGATGACCATGGCGTAACCGACGGAAGCGACCATGCCGCCGCCGACAGCCATGCCGCCGGACAGCCAGTCGGGCATAGCGTTAAGCGCGTTGGTAACAGCCTCGGCCGGGATGATGCACAGAAGTACTGCCGGGATGGCGATACGAAGGCCCTGCATGAGGATGGCAGCGTACTGCCAGCGCTCGATGCCGGAGAAGTCGCCCTTCTCGGCGCAACCGTCCATGGCGTGAGCGATAGCGGTAGCCAGGGTACGGCAGATCATGGTCAGGAACAGACCAGCGACCGACAGCGGGACGGCGACGGCGATGGCGGCGGTAACGGCCTTTGCCGAATCGGTGGCGCCACCGTTGAGGGCGAGCACCATGATGATCGAAGAAGCGACCGAGGCCAGAGCGGCGTCAGGCGCGACGGCGGCGCCAACGTTAGCCCAGCCAAGGGCCATCATCTGGAGCGAACCGCCCAGGAGGATGCCCTCCTGAAGGTGACCGGTTACGAGACCGATAAGCGTGCATGCCACGAGCGGCTGATGGAACTGGAACTCATCCAGAATGCCTTCCATACCGGCAAGCAACGCGACAATCGCAACAAGCAGAATAGTGATTGCAGACATGTATCGGACCCTCCTTTACTATGCTTGAGCGGCCAGTTCGGCCTTAGCTTTCTTCAACATGGCGTCGAGATCCTCGGAGGAATCCGAAGGAACCTTGCGGACCTCGAACTTGACGCCCTTGGCCTTAAGAGCCTCGAGAGTCTTGACGTCGTCATCGCCCATAGCGACGGCGTTGGTGACGACGACCTTGCCCTTGGAGTGGGCCATGGAACCGATGTTGACTTCCTTGATGTCGACGCCGGCCTCGATGGCCTTGAGCAGATCCTGCGGGTTCTCGAAGAGCAGCATCGCCTTGGTGTCACCAAAGCGCGTGTCCTTGACGACCTCGGCCATCTTCTTGATGGGCACGACGTTGGCATGGACTCCCGGAGGGGCAGCTTGCTCGATCATCGTCTTGCGGAGCTCGTCGTGAGCAACGCCGTCGGAAACCACGATGATGCGGTTGGGGTTGATCTGCTTGGTCCACGTGGTGGCCACCTGGCCATGGAGCAGACGGGTGTCGATGCGGACGTGGGCAATCTTGATGTGCCCGTCGCCGATGACCGTTCCCGGAGGGATGGCGCCTGCAGGAGCAGCAGCGGCCGCAGCCGGCTTCTTCTCCTCGGGCTCCAGAGACTCGGGCTTGACGCGCACGCCAGCCTTAGCCTCAGTCACGAGATGTTTTGCGATCGCATGTGCAGTGTTCTTTGCGTCAAAGCGCTGCGAATATGCCTCGATGAGCATAGGCAGGTTGACACCGGTGACGATAGCCCAGGAATCGTGGCCCTCGATGAGCCCGCTGATTTGGTTGAACGGCGTGCCGCCCCACAGATCAACGAGGAAGAGCACCTGCTCCTGGTCCTCGAAGGAAGCGATTGCTTCCTCGACCTTGGCACGGAAGTCGTCGGGGCCCATGCTCGGCTCGAGCGAGACCACGGCTACAGACGGCTGATCGCCAAAGACCATCGAGCCCGTCTGCTTGATTCCAGCAGCCAAGTCCCCGTGGCTAGCAAGAACAATACTTACCATCACATAACCTCCTTTTTGTCTACGTATTTCCTACACGACATTAAGGAAGTATACCTGTTTGGTTTGTGGAATTATAGCTGAATCCGCAAAAGGTTGGATTATTTGTTTAAACGTCTAAGTTTGTTACAAGTTGATTACGTTACTGCTTTTTGACTCATTACACGACAAGGCGTCGCTCATCAAGCCATGCCTTTTACAGATACAAGCAGGCTGTTCATTAATATCGATTTTAGGCAAGCGCGAATGCGCTTGTACTGCCGCCATTTTGTTTAAACAGACATGGCTTGACTTTTTTCGTGACTTATGGTCTACGAAACCACTCAAAATAGTTGCGGTGGAATAGTTCTTGTTTAAAAGCCAGAAGGCTGGATTTAGGAACTATTTCACCGCAACTTATAGGGGATCCTAGACGATGCGGAGGGGGTTGGCGGCGTCGACGGCATCGGGGGCTTCAGAAGGGCCATCGGGGGCAGCGCCTGCCGGGTCCTCGTCGGGGGTCTCGATCTGCTTGATCATGACCTCCTGGCCCTGCAGCAGGTATGTCTCGCCGCTGCCGCAATGGGGGCAGGTCTTGCCGTGCTCGACCGTCGCGTAGTCGCAGCCGCACGCCTCGCAATGCGTCACGGCCTCGACAGGCTCCACAATAAGCTCCGCACCCTCGGTGATGGACTTTTTATCTGCCGCCCAGCGCCAAGCGTCGAGTAGCAGATCGGGAACAACGCCCGAGACCTCGCCCAGCAGCAGCGTCACGCTCGAAACGCGACGCACGCCATTGGCGCGCGCCACGTTCTCAACATCGCGAATGATGTGATACACAATCCCTAATTCATGCAAGGTAGAAACCTTTCCACAACGGTTGATGCGATGTCAGCCAAACGTAAGTGAGCGACGCCCCCGCGCCGCTCACTTACTTGTTAGGTTCTTTTACTTCTTCCCGAATTTAATCTTAATCGCACGCTTGAGCGCGTACTTGCCGAGGCTTGGGAGCTTTTGCTCGTATTTGACCATCGTGGAGCACTCGGGGCGGTCGCGATCCAGATGGATGGCGTCGAACGCGCACTTGGTGGTGCACAGGCCGCAGCCGATGCACTTGTTGGGGTCGACGATCGAGGCACCGCAACCCAGGCAACGGGCGGTCTCGGCGCGCACCTGCTCTTCGGTAAAGGTCTCGACGTACTCGCTAAACGGCGCGGCCTTCTCGCGCTCGCGGTCCACGTGGGCAGCCTCGCGGCTCGCGTTGTCGTAGCTCTCGATCACGACATCGTCGCGGTCGAGCGCGGTATAGCGGCGCTGGTTGCGGCCGATGGTGAGCGTGGAGCCCGGCTGCACAAAGCGATGGATGGACACGGCGGCCTCGTGACCGGCGGCGATGGCGTCGATGGCAAAGCTCGGACCGGTATAGACGTCGCCGCCCACAAAGATGTCGGGCTCGGCAGTCTGATAGGTCTGGGGATCGGCAAGAGCACCCTGGCCGCGGCCAAGCTCCACCTTGGAGCCAGCCAACAGGTCGCCCCACACAATGGACTGGCCAATCGACATGACGACACGGTCGGCATCGACACGACGCAGATCGTTCTCGTCGTACTCGGGCGCAAACCGGCCCTCGTCGTCAAAGACGCGCGTGCAGCGCTTGAAGGTGATACCGCACACACGGCCGGACTCGTCCAGGTGAACCTCCTTGGGACCCCAACCACAGCTGATGTGCGCGCCGTCCTCGATGGCCTCGCGACGCTCTTCCTCGCTGGCGGGCATCTGGGCCTCGCTCTCCAGGCAGAACATCTCGACGTGCTCGGAGCCCAGACGGCAGGCGTTGCGGGCCACGTCGATGGCCACGTTGCCGCCGCCCACCACAATGGTGCGGCCGGGCAACGCGTCGATCTTGCCACTGTTGACCTCGCGCAAAAAGTCGACGGCCACGGTCACGTCCACGGCATCCTCGCCCGGAATACCGGCAAGGCGGCCGCCCTGGCAGCCAATAGCAACGTAGAAGGCCTTAAAGCCCTGCTCGCGCAGCTCGTCGAGCGTCACGTCGCGACCGACCTCTACGCCATAGCGGAACTCGGCACCCATCAGGCGAATGATCTCGACCTCGGCCTCGATAACATCCTTCTGCAGCTTAAAGCTGGGAATGCCATAGGTGAGCATGCCACCCGGGCGCTCGTTCTTCTCGAACACGACGGGCTTGTAGCCCTTCTCGGCCAGATAGAAGGCGCAGGACAGGCCGGCCGGACCGGCACCGATGATGGCGATCTTCTGATCAAAGCCGCCAGCGCGCGTCGGCGTAACCACGGGCGGGACGTAGCGGGTCGCGGCATCCAGATCGCGCTGGGCGATGAACTTCTTGACCTCGTCGATAGCCACGGCGGCATCCACACGGCCGCGGGTGCAGGCATCCTCACAGCGGCGGTTGCACACACGGCCGCAGATAGCGGGCAGCGGGTTCTCGCGCTTAATGAGTGCTAGGGCCTCGTCATAGCGACCCTGAGCCGCGAGCTTCAAATAGCCCTGAACGGCAACGTGCGCGGGGCAGGCCGTCTTGCAGGGAGCGGTGCCGGACTCATGCGTCTCGATACGGTTGTCGTTGCGGTAGTTGGGCGACCACTTGGTGTGATCCCATTTGGTGGCGTCGGGCAGCTCCTGGCGCGGATACTCGGGCACCTGTCCGCCGGCCTTTTTGCTGCAGAGCTTCTGGCCGAGCTTGGCGGCGCCGGCCGGGCACACCTCAACGCAGCGACCGCAGGCAACGCACTTGTCCTTCTCGACCTTGGCGACATAGGCCGAGCGCGACAGGTTGGGCGTGTTGAACAGCTGCGAGGTGCGCAGGGCGTAGCACACGTTGACGTTGCAGTTGCAGATGGCGAAGATCTTGTTCTCGCCGTCGATGTTGGTGATCTGGTGCACAAAGCCGTTGTCCTCGGCCTGGCGCAGGATGTCGTAGACCTCGTCGCGGGTCACGTAATGGCCGCGGTCGGTCTCAACCACGTAATCGGCCATATCGCCCACGGCGATGCACCAATCGGCCGGGTCATCGGCGCAGCCCTCACCCATCACGCGACGGCTCGCGCGGCAGCTGCAGGTGCTGGCGGCATACTTACCCTCGTATTTGTCGAGCCAGTGCTCGATATGCTCGATCGGCACCGAGGTGCTCGCGGCGTCGATGGCCTTCTCGACCGGAATGACGTGCATGCCGATGCCGGCGCCTCCGGGCGGCACCATCGGCGTGGCCTTGGACAGCGGTCCCTTGGACGCCTGCTCAAAGAACTTGGCATAGACCGGGTGCTCCTCGAGCTGGCTCACGCGCATGTTGAGGAACTCGGCGGAACCCGGCACCAGCATGGGCAGCACCCACTGCTTGGCGCGCTCGGGGTTTTCCCAGTTGTACTCGAGCAGACCCGTGTAGCTCATGTCGTCGAGCATCTTCTCGATATCGGCTTCGGGCATGCCGGTGAGCTTGACCATCTCGGGCAGCGTATAGGGACGGCGCATCTTCATCTTGCAGAGCACTTCGGCCTGCTCGTCAGTCGCGGCCTCGGCAAACGACCAGTACTCGTAGCCCAGCAGCTCATCGCGATGCAGCAGACGGTTGGTGCAGTGCTCGCACAGCTTGACGATGGCCTCGCGCGGATGCTCCGGCAGCGGCGCCACGAACTCCGAACCGATGTCGGGCTCGGTGTAGCTAATCCCCGGTCCGTTGAGAATCATGGTTGCCCCTTCTCTTGCCACAGCCCGGCGGGACCGCGGCACCCCTCTTTTTTGCAGGCCGGGCATTTCCCCATGCCGTTCACCCGCCATTGTTGACATTGTGTCAAAAATAGTATTGACGAACCGTCAACAATATTCAAGACTGTTAGGCGAACGGTCAGGCAAAAGAGGATGAAAGGCGGCAAAACATGGGCAACAACACAGCAGGTACCTCTGTGGTCGATGCCGTCCCCGCATCCGATAGCGCGGCAAAGCGCCTGACGGGCGACGAACGCCGTCGCGAGATCCTCGATGCCGTGCGCACCGTAAGCTCCGAGCTGGGCGTGTCCCACCTATCGGTATCGGCCGTGACCAAGCGAGCCGGCTGCACGCGTTCATTGTTCTACCACTACTTCGCCGACATGGACGCCGCCGTCACCGCCATCATGGACGAGGCAATCGACGGTTTTATCTCCGAGCTCGAGCAGTGGAATGCCAACCGCACCGTCGGTGATATCGAGGGCGCGCTCGACACCGTCGCCCCGCTCTTTAAGCGCCTGGTCGCCAGCGGCCACGAACTGCCGAGTACGCTCATATCAAGCAGCGGCGCGCTCTACGGCGGCTTTTTGCACAACGTGGTTCAGCGCGTGGCGCAGTATATCTGCGACACCACCGTGGTGGATTTTGTCGCCCATCATGAGCTACGCATCGACCATGTCTACGAGACGTTCTACACCCTCATCATGGGGTTGTTGATGTATATCCGCACGCACCCCGACGTGCCCGACGAGACGGTCAAGGAAATCATCGCCTCGACGCTCCACATCGAGGGCTATACCGCCAAGTATCCGGAGCGCAAGCCCCAGAACTGACGACATTTGGCCAAACTGCCCGCGATCAGAAGAGGGGCCGCGGGCGTGTGAAAGGAGAGCAGCATGCTGTTCGATGTTTGGGGTAGCGATACCCTTATCCACTGGGCCGGCTGGGCCATGGTCTTTATTGGCCTGATCGTGCTCAACGAGGTCGGCCGCCGCACCAAGCTGGGCGCGGCAATCATCTTTGGCGTGGCTCCGCTGGCCATGACCATCTACTGCGTCGCCATCGCCATCGGCGTTTCGCAGGGCGCCGACTGGGCGCTCACCAACCCCACCCACGTGTATCAGAACAGCTGGTTCCACTACGCCAAGGTATACGCGGCGCTGGCCGGTTGCTGGGGCTTCATCGCCATTAAGTACCAGTGGGGCAAGATTGGCAAGGCGCATTGGTTCCGCGCGTGGCCGTTTGTGATCGTCGCCATCAACATCATGATCGCCGTCGTGTCCGACTTCGAGAGCGCCTATCACTTCTTTGTCCTGGGCCAGTCCACCTGGGTCACCTCCGAAGGTGCTACGCAGCTGGCCGGCTGGAACAACGTGTTCAACGGCATCGCGGGTATCATTAACATCTTCTGCATGACCGGTTGGTGGAGCGTCTACGCCTCCGAGGATCAGACCGACATGCTGTGGCCCGACATGACCTGGGTCTACATCATCGCCTACGATATCTGGAACTTCTGCTACACCTACAACTGCCTGCCCACCCACTCCTGGTTCTGCGGCTTTGCGCTGCTGCTGGCGCCCACCGTCGCCGCCTTTATCTGGAACAAGGGTGGCTGGATCCAGAACCGCGCCTTTACGCTGGCCATTTGGTGCATGTTTGCCCAGGTGTTCCCGTACTTCCAGGAGGAGTCCATCTTTGTGACCCACTCCACGCTCGACCCCGGCGCCGCTACCGCGGTCTCAATCGCCGCACTGGTCGCCAACGTCGCCGCGATCATCTACATCGCCTACCGTGCCAAGAAGCTCGGCCGCAATCCCTACAAGCAGGATGTCTTTGAGGGCACCAGCGATTGGGAGAAGGCTACCGCTCGCCGCGCCAAGGTTGATTACGCGCACGCCGAGTAACGCACCTGACGCAAACATCGCTTGAGCACGAAGCAGCATAGCCGGCTCCACGCAACTCAACGCATTGCAGAGCCCCCGGAATGTGATTCGTTCGCGTTCCGGGGGCTTTTTGCTGCCGCGAGGATGCGGCCGAACGGTGCGCCCAGGTTAAATCGGATCTTATATTTCGCATGCGCTTTATATGGCTCCATTTTTGGGTACAGTGTTGAGCCGATATTGCATTGGGGGATATATGAGCGATGATACGCGTGGCCGCGAGGATGCGGCCCAGGATGCAGAAGCATGTGCCGAGGCTCTGGAGAGCCTTGACCGGATTGCACTAGACGAGCTCTCGTTGAGCGATTCGGCCGTCGACGCGCAAGACGAGGCACACGAAGGCGCCGAGGACGAAGACAGCGACGCCAAAGACGCTCCCGACGAGGCCGAAGCCGAAGCCGAAGCCGAAGAGGACGATAGCAAGGGCGACGACCAGCCGGAATCCGACTCGGGAGAAGAGACCGTCCTGCTTGGTAGCTTGCCTGCCGACAACTCGCTCACCCGCGAGCTTCCCGGCCTGGGCTCCGCACCTGCCGTGGACGAGACCATCGCCATGGGCGATATTCCCCTGCCGTCCGTTCCCT
>USAY01000019.1 GCA_900552755.1 uncultured Collinsella sp. | reverse complement strand
CCGGCAAGCTCGGGACCAATCTGGGCCGTATCGCCGTCCACCGCCATCTTGCCGCAGATAAGCAGGTCGAAGTCCTCGTCGAGCGCCTCGATACCGCATTTGAGGGCATACGTGGTCGCCAAGGTATCGGCACCTGCAAAGGCGCGATCGGTTAGCAGCAGCGCGTCGTCGGCGCCACGGGCGATGCAGTCGCGCAGCAGCGCTTCGGTCGCGGGAATACCCATCGACACCACCGTCACGCGCACATCCATGCCAAAGCCGATAAAGTCGTCCTTGAGCGCCAGCGCGCACTCCAGGGCACTCGCATCAAAGGGATTGATGACCGCCTGCTTGCCGTCGCGCACAATGGTATTGGTCTTGGGGTCCATCTTGACCTCGGTGCTTCCCGGCACCGCCTTGACGCACACCACCATATGGAAATCGCTCATCTTCACGCGCCCCCTTTCTGGACGAGTTCATCCAAGAGCTTCTCCGAAAACAGGTTGCCGCGACCCAGCTGTCCGGCAGGATCGAGCTGGAGCTTGAGCCGCGCCGATTCGACCATGGCCTCGTGGCCGTACATCGTCTCGAGAAAGCCCGCCTTGATCTTGCCGACGCCGTGCTCGGCGGAGACGGCGCCACCCATAGCCGTAACTTCGGAGGCCCACTGGGCAAACAACTCGCCGCCGCGGCGGTAATCCTGCGCATCGCGCGGCAGGATGTTCACATGCAGGTGGTTGTTGCCGATATGGCCCCACGCGGCGGACTCAAGACCGCTTTCGGCCAACGTGCGGCGATAGAGGGCAATCACATCGGCCAGGCGCGCGTTGGGCACCGACATGTCCGAGCCCAGCTTGGTGATGGTGGGGTCGGTGCGACGACGCTCGTCGATAAGCATGTTGACGCTCTCGGGCACCGCATGGCGGAAGAACCGCTGGCACTCGCGATCGACTTCGGTGCGCGCAACCCATGTCGCATCGTCACGACCGCCTGCAAGCTCCAGCACCCATCCCAGGTGGTACAGCTCCTCGGTCGCCTGGGCCTCGTCATCGCAGTCGAGCTCAACATAGACACAGACCTTAGCCTCTTTGTCGAGCGCCGGCAGCGAGGCAAATGCCGTCGACTGCTCGCGCTGGCGACGTAGGATATCCAGGGCGCCCGCATCGAAATACTCGATGGCGGCCGCGTGGGACAGGACGGGGCGTACGGAATCGGTGAAGGACACGGCCTTGTCTTCGCTATCGAAAAAGCAGCTCACGCCCCAAACGACCGCAGGCGCCTCCTGCAGGGTAATCTCGAGCTCGGTGATAACGCCAAGCGTTCCGCAGGCGCCGATAAAGAGGTCGATGGCGTCCATATCGTCCGCAACATAATAGCCCGAAGCATTTTTGGTCTTGGGCATGGTGTAGGCGGGAAGATCAAGCTCGAGTGCACGGCCTTCCGTTGTCACGAGCGAAAGGCGACGACCCTGCGCAAAAACCTCGCCACGCTGAAGCTCGACCAGGTCGCCATCGGTCAGCGCGACGTGAAGACCTGTGATGTGGGGGCGCATGGGGCCGTAAGCGTAGCTACGGGCGCCAGAGGCGTTGCATGCCGCCATGCCGCCCAGGCAGGCAGATGCCTCGGTGGGATCGGTGGGAAAGAACTGCTCGGGGGACTCTTGGAACTCCTCGTAGGCCTCAAGCGATGCCTGGTCCCAACCAGCGGTCGGCAGTACCTTCTTGCTCAGCTGCTTACGCAGCTCCGAGAGCACAACGCCCGGCTCCACGCGCAGCAGAAATTGGCCTTGTTCATCGCGGCGAAGGCCCAAGTAGCGATTCATACGGGAAGTATTGAGGATATGCCCACCGTGGGGCACGGCACCGGCGGCAAGGCCGGTTCGGGCGCCCTGAACCGTTACCGGGACACGCTCGGCATGGAGCGTTTCCAAAATGGCACGGACCTCGTCTTCCGTTGTCGGAAACGAAATGCTCGATGCTTCGCCCGATGCGCGAGATTCATCGCGGCCATACTCTTCGAACTCGTCGGTGAAGGGTTTGATGGTTGCAGACACGCGAACTCCCCCTTTAGCTAACTACAGTGTTTGCAGGGAGATGTTACCGCATCGTTTCGTCGACGTGTTCGAGACCGTCTCCATAATTGGCGTTTTTTACGTTCGTGCAATTCGGCGAGCGGCAAGGTTTCCTCGGCAGACGATGCTTTTGACACATATCGCCCCGCCGTCGCCGATCGCGTAAATGTCACTCGAAAAAAGTTGAAGTAATTTTTACTGCCTTTTACCTGCGGAGATGTCAATCCGTCAAGCATTTGGTCAGAAATTGGTCAAGTAGCGGCTGATACGGTCGGCGTCGACAGCCAAAACCGATAGAAGTTTTGGTCCCAGAAGCAGGGAGGTTCCCATGGCATATTACTGGCCCCAGTACGGCGTCGCCATCGAGGTCGACGACGATCCCTATCTCCTGCCTTTCGACGAAGAGGCGTTCCCCGATACGGCGGTCTACCACGTCACCACCGATGTTATCTGCGACCCCGAGTCGTTCTCGGCGCTCGCCCACCACATCGCGCGTATCCACGACATCGAGCTCCCTCACGACTTCGACGAGCTCATCTACTCGCGCCGCCTGATGCTTCACATGCTCTTTGGAGCGGACCCGTCCACGTTCGCACGTGTCTACACCACCAAGGACGCCGCATGAGTGCGAAGAAGCCGCCCCACCTTGCAGGACTGGGGCGTCGCAAGAAACTCGTCGTTGTCTGCCTGGCTATCGTCTGCGCCCTTGTCGCCGTAGGGCTATACGCCTGGCAGTCGCAGCCCGTGCCCGAAGCGGGCGCCTCAGTCACGACGGCAGAGGGTAAATCGCGCCAAGAAATCCAAGATGAGCTCGATGCCATCGTCCGCGACAACATGATGACGATTTCGGTCGCGCCGGTCGCTCAGCTACAGGAGGACGGCAAGCTGCGCGTCAACGTGCAAAACGTCCAAGACAATAAATTTCCCCAGCGATTCCGCGTCATCCAAAACGACGAGACCATGTACGAATCCGGTGTGGTCGAGACCGGCAAGACAATCGAGACGTGCCCCGCCGGCGACATCAAAGAAGGCGAGGCATACATCGAGATCCAGGCACTCAATGCCAAGACCCTCGACAGCCACGGCAATCCGACACGTGTCAAGGTACGGGTTGAGCAAGCCGAGAACTAGCTTTTTCGGCCGACGCGGCACCGCACGCAATTCACCAGCATTCGTCCAATCATCGCGGGGACGGCCCGCGGCGAATAGAAAGGAACGACCATGGACATCACCAGGAACATGAACGGAGCCAGAGCGCTCGTCGTGGGCGCAGGGCTCGCGCTCGCGCTCGCAATGGGCGCCGCCCCGACGCCAGCTCTGGCAGCCGGGCGCGTTGGAACCACGAAAGTAATGGTCAAGACCGAGATCGACAACGTAGAGTTCAAAGTTCCGACGGTTATTCCCTTCGTCGCCAAGGCCGACGGCACGCTTCAGGGCCCCTCAGAAGACGCGACCACCATCGACAATCATTCGGCCTACGGCATCCATGTCACCAACATGAAGATCGACGCCATGAACACCTGGACCATTGCCGCCGACGCCAAGGCCGGAACCGCGCAGAACTCCATCGACTTTAAGGTCGGCCCCGACGGCGCACTCCAGAACGCCAGCGCCGCAATGCAGGGGACGGGCCTCGATCTTTCCAAGAATGCAGCCTTCGACATGGGCTACCAGGGCATTGCCGGCGGCACGGACAAAATAAAGCTCAAGACAAGCGGAAACGTCGCCCGCGTCACGCGCGACATCTTCCACGTAACCGGCGAAGGCGATCAGGTTGCAACGATCACCTGGACGGTCGAGCCCGGTGCGCACACGGCATAAGGCCGTCGCCCTGGCCGCCGCCGTCAGCATCTTAGCGTTTGGGCCAGCCATGGCCTTTGCCTAGCAAGAACAGGCGCAGGCCGCCACGCAAGTGACGGTCGACCTCTCGGAGCTCGACCGCGACGACCGCGAGGAACCGTTGGCGCAGACAGGCGACAGACGATGGCTCTTGGCAGCAGGCGCCACAGCAGCAGGCGCAGGAACCGCCGGCCTCGGTCTGCACATCAAACGCAGCCAGAAACAAAACATGGACAGGCCGCACTAAATTAGCTAAGGAGACCCCATGGCATCGAAGAACCTTTTGCCCGTCGTCGCACTCTGCGGCGCGCTCGCAACCGGAACGCCTGTCGCCGCTTGGGCGACTCCCGTCATGGCAGACTCCTTACCAGCAGTCCTAAGTTCCGCACCAAATCCGTCGAGCGCCATTGCGTGCAAGCGTTTTTCGATCGCACAGGCCGCGATCTCAACCTCGGGATGCCTTCGTCGTAATACGGACGGCTCGATAGTCGTGGATATCAATCGTTCGAACAAGGCAAACGGCTCCCAGGCGGGGTGCGCCGTCTGCACGTGGCGCTCGGTTATGCTCGATGCAGATGGCGATCCATGCAATTTAGAGCTGCGCATCGACATCGCTTCGGTCGATGACTCGGCGAACGGAGCGAAGGTCGCCTTCGACGGTACGTTTTTCGAGAAAGGAGGCGGTATATGTCTGGGCTGCGCCGCCGCGAATGCAGACGATGCGCAGCCCACCCTCTCATTCACGGCATCGTTGCGACTGACCAAAGCCGGCACCGATGCCATCGCGGCGGGAGAAGCGTCCCTGCTGTTCTACGCCGTCAGCGCCAAAGACACAAACGCTCATTTCGAGAAGCCAGCCGGATCACTCAGTCTTACACGAGGGATAGAGGCAGGCCCTATTGAAATCGATGCCCACGCGCAAAGCAGGCAACGCATTCTTGCCGACCCGGCGCTTCTCGAAATGGAGTGGAACGGATCCGGAGCCATCGGAATTCTCCCCTCCGCGCTTGACGCCAAGACGCTCCCCTCAAACGACGAACCCATCAACGCAACCATACAAGAAGAGAGCGCGGATAAAGAAGCAGGTGCGGGCGACACGCCGTCGCCGACAAACAGCGCCCCAGCTTCTTTCGAAGCACCGAATGAGCCCGCTGCCGATCCAAACGATCCCGAGCTCGCGGACAGTCTGGGGCTTGCTGATCCTCAAGAGATCGATGAAGGTAACTGTTGCGTGCTTGCCGCACTCGACCACACAGAGGTCATCGACGCTGCGAACATCGAAGTTGCCGCCGCCAATCAGCCCGTCCGCAAGTCGGCTATCATCGCATTTCCCGAATCCATCGAAGTCGTCTTTTTGCCATCGGGCGAGGTCGTGGCCCCAACACTGCTCACCTTGTTGGGCGCCAAGAATACTCGAAACGAAATTAAAAAGGTCACGGTTGTCGACCCTGCAACCACCGCCAAGCTGCGTCTATACGCCGTTGCTCCAGACGGAGGCAAGACCTTGGAATTCGATGGTGACACACTCCTAGCCTGGCGACGTCTGGACATTATGCAAGACGTCTCGTATCAGATCGAACTCGAAGGGTTTGATCGTGCCCGCGATGCCAATATCATCGCCCCGGCTATTGAATCCCCGCAGCGGCTTATGACACTGCGCTTTGAATACTATCCCTATGTCCCGACAACCACCTGAGGCTTAAATGCTGCACATCATTCCTAACACCACTTATATAACGTATTAGATGAGTCGCGATGTGCCTCGCATTTCGTTCTGCTACGATTGCCACGTTGGCATCAATACAGGAGGGCTCATGCCGGGCTTGGGAACAATCATCAACGTTGTGCTTTTAGTTGCGGGCGGTCTTTTGGGATTAGCGGGCGGCCGCTTCATCACACCGCGCATCCAAGACACACTCATGAAAGCATCGGGGCTGTGCGTCCTGTTTATCGGCCTTGGCGGCACCATGCAAAAGATGCTCCTTATCGATGGGAAGGCGCTAGCGACCACCGGCACCACCATGCTCATCGTCTCATTTGCGCTCGGTTCGCTCATCGGCGAGGCCGTCAACTTGGAAGCCGCCATCGAGAACCTTGGCGAATGGCTCAAGCGCAAGACCGGCAGTGAGGGCGATAACGAGTTCACCAACGCTTTTGTCTCGACTTCACTCACCGTGTGTATCGGCGCCATGGCAATTGTGGGATCGATCCAGGACGGCCTGCTCGGCGACTGGTCAACGCTTGCCCTCAAGGGCGCACTGGACTGCATCATCGTCTGCACCATGACGGCGTCGCTCGGACGCGGCTGCATCTTCTCGGCCCTGCCCGTAGCCGTGTTCCAGGGGACGATCACGTTGTTTGCCGGCGCGCTCTCCCCCATCATGACCACAGCAGCCCTCAACAGCCTTTCGCTCGTAGGCTCCATGCTCATCTTCTGCGTCGGCGTCAACCTCATCCGTCCTCAGACCTTCCGCACGGCCAACATGCTCCCCTCCGTCGTCATAGCCGTCATCTACGCCCTTCTGTTCTAAGTCTATCTACATAGCGGTATCTCGAACATCTGTTTGATGCTGTGCTATGATATGAGGTCACCGACACCGTATAGGGAGAGGAGAGGGCGGTGGCCGACCAGGACGTCAAGATGCTCATTGAGCGCATTATGGCCGAGGCCCGGACCCATCAGTCCGCCCGCTTCTCAAACAAAATCTATGCTGACGAGCCGATTCTCAAGACCGGCCGTCAGATGCAGAACTTCCTCCCCGACCAGTACCGCAAGATGCGCGAGATATCGCGCTGGCAAGACGACCCCAAGGGCGGTGCGGGGCGTTGGCTTTCAGAGGCGGAGCTTTTTTACCGCCAGGGCCTGCTGATGGCCAACTTCGAGGACGATTGCCCCTACAACGGCACCTTCAAGTCGTACTTTCCCACCTACAACGCCATGAGCGATCGACAACTGCGCGGCTACTTTACCTGGCGCGCCCAGGTGCGCCGCGGCAATATCGAGGAAACGTCTACATCCTTTGCCTTCTTATATCTCTATGAGCTGATCTGCGGCATTGGCGTCGATGATCCGCTCGATGGCTTTGACAAGATCAAGGCGTTTTGGGGTGCCTATCGCGCCTTTGAGCCCGGCATCGACCGGTTTGCGCGCGTATGGCTGCAGGATTACGCCGTATTCCACGGGCTCGACCCTAGGTTGCTTCGCGACTCTAAAACCGTCATGTTCGATAACGCCCTTATCGAGCTGCGACGCGCGGCTCGAGACCTTGCGCCCGCGCAGGCGCCGTCCGGTCAAACCGCTAAGCGTCGCAAAACCTCAGAGCCCACGCTCCCCCTTCCGCCTGACGAGGCGCGCGAGGAGCGGCTCATGGCCGCCATCAACGCACTCTCCACGTACAACCTCAATAACTCAAGGCTCGACCGCGGGCACCATCTCGACCTTCGCCATGTGGCATGCGCCGTATATGTCCGCATGGCGCGCTACTATGACACGCACCGAAAGACCGGCATCGTAGCGAGCTTGTTTGGGGAGGAGACGGCCATGCCCTACACCATGTTTGCCTCGGCCGTCTTCTTTGCGCCCGAGCGCCACGAGGACTGCGAATACCGCTTGGACCCCATCCATATCTACCGTTGCCAAAACGGCTTTTGGGAGTGTATGCGCATCCACGGCAGCAGACAAAAGAGTAGTAAGCTCGGTGAGATAATGCGCGCCTGCGACCAGCGCCTGCGCTTGGCGTTGGACCCCAGCCATCCCCTGAAGGAAGAAAAGGTTCCCAAGTATTTGGCCAAGATCATCGATGACGAGATCGTGGCATGGCTTTCGTGGAACGCCACACACCAGCCCGTCAAGATCGATATCGACCTGAGCCAGCTGGGGCATATCCGAAGTGCCGCCGCGCAGACGCGCGAGGCGCTTTTGATCGACGAGGAACGCGAGGACGACACGACCGCGGATGTCGAGGAAGCGGACTCTGGGCAACCGGAAGCCGAACCCGTGGCCAACATGATTGTCGAGCCGGTCGCGGCGCCCATAGAACAGGACGAGGCTGACGAGCCGACCATCTCAACCGAGCAGTTTGGCGTCGTAGCCCCGCTCCTCGCGCCAGCGCCCGCACCCGCGACGGCCATGTCCGCCGACACCGCGTCCGCACTCGTCCCCGCCGCAGAAGGCTACCTTCGTGCGTTGCTCGAGCAGAACGCGGCGCAGGCAGCATCGGCTGTGGCGCGGTCGGACCAAAGCGAAGATATGCTCGTCGATAGCATCAACGAAGCGCTCTTTGACCTGGTGGGCGACACCGTTATTGAATTTGGCGCGACAGGACCACAGATTATCGAGGACTACGAAGCAGACGTGAGAGGATACCTAGACCATGAGTGATACCGCATCCGCAGCGCCCCGCGTGCCCAAGCGCGTCGCCGCCGTCATTCTCAACTCGCTCAAAGGCGGCGTCGTCCCGCGCATCGGCCTTCCCTACATTACCGTGGGACGCGAGGTCGAGATCCGCGCCTTGCTCACCGACCTAAGCCTCATCGCCGATGGCGGCGCAAGTTTTCGCTTCCTAGTCGGTCGCTACGGCGCGGGCAAGAGCTTTTTGCTCCAAACTATTCGCACGCACGCCATGGGCGAGGGCTTTGTCGTCGCCGATGCCGACCTTTCGCCTGAGCGCCGGCTGCAGGGTGGCCAGGGCCAGGGCCTGGCCACCTATCGCGAGCTCATCCGCAACATATCGACCAAAACGCGCCCCGAGGGCGGTGCACTCAACCTTATCCTGGATCGTTGGGTCGCCTCGTGCGCCGATGCCGACGAGTCGGCCATCAATGCCCAACTCGCTCCGCTCGAGGAGATGGTCCACGGCTTCGACTTCACCCGCATGCTCCGCCGTTATCGCACGGCTGTCTCGGAGGGTGACGAAGAGAGCATGAGCCGCATGACCAAATGGATTCGCGGCGAGTACCGCACCAAGAGCGAGGCGCGCGCCGAGCTGGGCTCCTCGACCATCATCAGCGACGACGACTGGTACGACTACATCAAGCTCATCGCACGTTTTTTGGTCTGCAGCGGTTACAAGGGCATGCTGGTGCTCATCGACGAGCTCGTAAACCTGTACAAGATTCCCAACGCCATCACGCGCCAGTACAACTACGAGAAGATCCTGACCATGTACAACGACACGCTGCAGGGCAAAGCACAGTACCTGGGCATGATCATGGGCGGCACGCCAACCTCCATCGAAGACCGCCGCCGCGGCGTGTTCTCCTACGAGGCCCTTCGGAGCCGTCTCGCTCAGGGCCGTTTTGCGCGCGATGATCTCAAAGACATGCTCGCGCCCATCATCCGCCTGCAGCCGCTCACCTACGAGGAGCTGCTGGTGCTCATCGAAAAGCTCATGCAGATCCATGCCGGCTACTTTGGCTGGACGCCCACGCTTACCGAGAGCGACTTGGTGGACTTCCTCAAAATTGAGTTTGGCCGCGTGGGGGCCGACACGCATCTGACGCCCCGCGAAGTCATCCGCGACTTTATCGAACTGCTCGATATCCTGTGTCAAAACCCCGATGCTAACGTGGCCGAGTTGCTGCAAAGCGTCGGTGGCGACGCGCTGGCGCCGGCAACCGCAACAGGTGACACCGATACCGCAGGCGACGACCGTAACTTCGCCGAATTCACCATCTAACCTGCCAAAAAGGGACAGGTTTATTTTGGCAGGTTTTATCTGGGCAAACGTTGAAGCAGTAATGCAGCAAGCCGTTGCCAGCCGCGTTGAGAGATTCGTTTTCGAGAGGAGGCCCCGTGAACGCCTTTGACCGCTACGCCCCGTTTATCCAAGACTTCATCTACTCCCACGATTGGGAGAGCCTGCGCTCTATCCAGGTTGCAGCAGCTGATGCCATCTTTAACACG
Organism: uncultured Collinsella sp.; assembly: GCA_900552755.1. Lineage (GTDB taxonomy): Bacteria > Actinomycetota > Coriobacteriia > Coriobacteriales > Coriobacteriaceae > Collinsella. The sequence goes on along the minus strand of USAY01000019.1, from coordinate 12,234 downwards.
CAAGATAATGTGCTCCTGACGGCATCCACGGCTTCCGGCAAAACCGAGGCAGCCTTCTTTCCCATCCTGACCGAGTTTTGGGAGAACCCGCCCGCGAGCGTGGGCGCCCTCTACATCGGCCCCCTCAAAGCGCTCATCAATGATCAGTTCGTCCGCCTCAACGACCTCTGCGAAGAGGCCGATATCCCTGTCTGGCACTGGCATGGCGATGTCTCGCAGTCGCACAAGGCTAAGCTCATCAAAAAACCGAGCGGCATCTTGCAGATTACGCCCGAGTCACTCGAGGCGCTCTTAATCCATAAGCACATGGCGATCCCGCGCATGTTCTGCGACCTGCGCTACGTGGTCATCGACGAGGTCCATTCGCTCATGCGCGGCGACCGCGGCGGTCAGACGCTCTGCCTTATCGAGCGCCTCTCGCGCATGGCAGGCGTGCAGCCCCGCCGCATCGGCCTTTCGGCCACCATCGGTGACCCCGAGCGTACGGGTGCCTTCCTCTCGCAGGGAACAGGACGCGATTGCATCATCCCCCGCTTTGAGGAGCCGCGCCGCGTGTGGCGTATCTCCATGGAGCACTTCTACAACTCGGGTCCCCAGGCGCAACAACGAGGATTCGAGAGCACGGGTCCTCAAGAGGCCGAAGTGCTTGCGTGCGAGCGCATTGAGGCAGCGGCACCCGCGGCACTGCCCGCCGGCGCCCAAGACATGCGTCACAGCGGACAGCTCACACAAGAGGAGCGCCGTCAACGTCGTGAGCGGGCACGGGACAAGGCTACCTCCAGGGATCGCCGCACTTCGTCGGCCCCCGAGGGCGAAGTCGACATCCCCCGAGCACCCGAACAGGCATTACTCAACCCCACCGACACGGCGCCAGACAACGCCGACCCCGGCATGGGCTATATCTTTGAGCACACACGCGGCCGCAAGTGCCTGGTCTTTGCCAACTCGCGCGAGGAGGCAGAGGCCGTGTGCTCCATGCTGCGCAGCTACTGCGAGAGCCGGCACGAGCCCGACCGCTTTCTCATCCACCACGGCAATCTTTCAGCATCGCTGCGCGAGACGGCAGAAGAGCTCATGCGCGATGAGGAGCAGGCGCAGACAACCGTCACCACCTCTACGTTGGAGCTCGGTATCGATATCGGCCGTCTGGAGCGTGCGTTTCAGATCGATGCACCGTTTACCGTCAGCTCCTTTTTGCAGCGAATGGGCCGCACGGGGCGCCGCGATCTTCCGCCCGAGATGTGGTTTGTCATGCGCGAGGAAGAACCCGAGCCGCGCACGATGATGCCCGAGACCATTCCGTGGAAGCTCCTGCAGGGCATCGCGCTCGTACAACTCTATCGCGAGGAAAAGTGGGTCGAGCCACCCGAACTCGATCGACTCCCCTACAGCCTGCTCTACCACCAGACTATGTCGACGCTTGCCAGCACCGGCGAACTCACGCCGGCAGAGCTTGCCCAGCGCGTGCTCACACTCAGCTATTTTCATCGCATCTCGGCCGATGACTATCGCGTGTTGCTGCGTCACCTCATTAAGATCGACCATATCCAAGTCACCGAGGGCGGCGGGCTCATCGTGGGCCTCGCGGGCGAGCGCATCATTAACAACTTTAAGTTCTACGCTGTGTTCCAGGAAAACGAGGAGTTCACCGTTCGCAGTGAGTCGGCCGAGTTGGGCACGATCGTCAATCCGCCACCGCCCGGTGAGCGCATCGCCATCGCCGGACACTGCTGGATTGTCGAGGAAGTGGACTGGAAGCGCCACACCGTCTTTGCCACGCAGGTCAAGGGCCGGGTGCCGGCCTACTTTGGCGACTGCCCCGGTGATATCAATACACACGTACTCGAGCGCATGCGCAAGGCGCTCAACGAGCACGCAGCATATCCGTACCTTATGGGTAACGCACGGGCCCGCCTTGCGCAGGCTCGTCATACCGCCGAGATTTCGGGCGCGGGAACCAAGCCGCTCATTAACCTGGGCGGCGACACCTGGGTGCTCTTCCCCTGGTTGGGAAGCTACGCCTTTTTGGCGCTCGAGCGCATGCTCAAGATTAAATGTGCCGCGGAGCTGGGCCTTCGCGGACTCGACCCGTCACGCCCGTACTTTATGCAGTTTAAGATGAAGGCCGACGAGGAGACGTTCTTTGAAGTGCTCGCCGCCGAAGCCGAGAAAGACTTCGACCCCATCGACCTCGTCTATCCCGGCGAGGTGCCTTACTTTGACCGCTACGACGAGTTTGTTCCCGAAGAGCTCGTGCGCAAGGGCTTTGCCGAAGGCGTGCTCGACATCGAAGGCATGAAGCAGCGCGTTCTCGGCTGGCGCGACCACGCCTAAGACCAGTCTTTTTGGGACGAGGAGACTTATTTGTCGTGAAGGACGGTGCCGAGGAAGTCGGTGTCGAAGGGCACGGCTTCGGCAAAGGCGTAGTTGCCGTCGCTGGCGATGAGCAGGTAGTTTTCCTCGCCGCCGAACTCCGCATCGCCACATGGGACCACCCAGGCGTGGGCGAATACCTCGAGTGCCGTGGCAGCGCAATCGCGCAGGAACGTCACATCGCTCCCCTCGCTTGCGCTCACGATATTGGCCACGTAGATGCCGCCGGCATTCAGGCTGCCCCGCACTAGACGCAACGCCTCAACGGTCGCCAGCTCGCGTACGGGCTCGGCACCGCCAAAGCAATCGCTCACGACCACGTCGTAGCGACGATGACCCACACTCGTCACACCCAGATACGAGCGAGCCTCAGCAGTAATCACCCGCAAGCGGTCGCCCACCGTGCGCTCCAGCTCGTCCAGATAGAACCAACGGCGCGCCAGGCGCGTAATCTCTCCGTCATACTCGATAACGTCCATGCGCAAGCCCTCGTGCGACATCAGCGCAAACTTGGGATAGGCAAACCCGCCGCCACCCAGCATGAGCATACGGTCGATGCCGTGACCATAAGCGTCGTGCATTGCACCCTCGGCCTCAAACACGTCGTCAAACGCACGATAGTACGCAAAGACGGGCTCAGCCCAACGCTCGCCAACGTAACTCGCGCTTTGGTAGACGCCGCCTTGCACCAATACGCGGACTTCGTCGCCGCCCTCGTCGTGCACGCGCTTCACACGCGCCAACCCATTGCAGGTTCGCGCAACCTGCAGACAGGCAACACGAACAGCGACAGCGGCCGCACCAAGCGCCGCGGCTCCCAGAGCAACGCCGGCAACGACGCCGGCAGAAACACTCGGCTTGTTCATCTAGAGCTCCTTTTGCAGATAAAGGCCATGGTCATAAAATCCAAGATGGCGATAGTACTCGCGCGTACCAATCGCGCTGATCACGTTGATGCGCGCATAGCCCGCGTCCCGAGCAATATGGCACGCACGCTCCACCAGCAACCGTCCCAATCCATGGTGCTGGGCTGCCTGGCCTTGATCCCCCACGCGCGCCGCCATGCCATACACGTGTACCTCGCGAATCATCGCCTCGTCCGGCATCGTCGGCAACTCGTCCGCATGTGCGGCAACAAAAGCGCGAACGGGCAGCGACAGACGCAAAAAGCCGGCGATCTTGCCTTCGGGCGTCACCCACTGCAAAAAGCGTTCACGCGTCACCGGCGTCTCGTAAGCGACCTCATCAAGAGACAGTTCATCCAGGTCGGCACCCGCGGTACTGATCTCGCGATAGCGAATCTCGCGCACCGTCGCACCGTCACCCCGAGCAGCCAGGCGGTTCTCAACGAGCTGACGCAGGTTGGGCTTCTTGTTGCCCACCATGATGTCGTCGGAGCTAAAGTCGCGGATCATGCGGCTGATGCGGCAGAACGCCGGCGTCACCACGATGTCGTCGGCCAGCACATCGAGCAGTTCTTCCTCGGTATAGGGGCGCCACTCGCCGCGCTCATAGCGGCCCACCAGACGCGAGCCCTCGATGAGCGCGCACGGGTAGACCTTGACCTCGTCGGGCATAAAGGCCCCCTCGGTCATAAAGCGCTCGTAGTCGCGCTTGTCCCCCTCGGGCGTGGCGCCCAGCAAGTTGAGCATAAAATGCGCGTGGATCTTAAAGCCAAACAGACGCGCAAGCGAAAACGCCCGCTCGATCTGAGCCACCGAAATGCGACGCTCGTTGATATCGAGCAGGTGCTGGTTGAGGCTCTGGATGCCCATCTGAATCTTGGTGCAACCCAGGCGGCGGATAAGCGTGAGCGCCTGGGGCGTCACGGCATCGGGGCGCGTCTCGATAACGAGCCCCACCACGCGATGCTTCGCCGTCTCGTTGATGCGCTGCTGACGCTCAAGCTCCTCCATCGTTGCCGTCTGCCACTCAGTGACCTCGCCCCACGGCGTACCGGGACCGTACAGACGACGCACCGCACGGTTATAGCCGCCCACGGCAGCATCCACACGCCCCTGCTCGTCGGCAACGCCGGCAGCAAGCTCGACCTCGTCTGTCGCAATGCCGGCGGCCCGATAGCGCTCACGGCGCTCTGCTACCACAGGCGGCAGGGCATCGGCGGGAGCGTCATCGAGCAGACGCCCCGCCTCGGCACGGCTGATGCCCGGACGTGCCAACATGGGGTTGGCCGCCACGCCGGCGACGGCATCGTCATTGAGTGCACGGAAAAGCTCCGACATAAACCATGTCTGATAGCCTTCCGGATAGTCGCTCCAGGTACCGCCAAGCACAATGAGCTCGATCTTATCGGTCGCATGCCCCATCTGCGAAAGCGCGGTCAGGCGAGCGCTCACCTGCAGATACGGGTCAAAGCAATTTTGCTCCGCACGGGCGCACGCCGGCTCGGCGTGCAGGTAGCTTTTGGGCATGCGCAGATCGTTGGGACAAAACAGGCAATCGCCCGAGCATGGCCAGGGCTTGGTGATAACGGTAATGGTCGCCACGCCCGAAGCCGTGCGACGAGGCTTCATACGCAGCACCTGCAGCAGTCGACGTTCCAGCTCGGCATCGACATTCCACCCAGCCCAACGAGCCGGCTCCTCACGTTTTACCCGCTGGTAGAACGGCAGCAGACGGCGCTTGGCCAAATCGCGTTTGTCGGCACCCTCACGGCGCGCCTCGGCATGTATCAGTTTGACGAGCGCTTTGTCGTCCACGGTCTCGCCGCGACGCAGAGCCTCGAGTATGTTCAAGATAATCTGTTCCATGACCCCATTGTAAAGGCAAAGGCGCCGGAGCCCGTCACGGCTCCGGCGCCTCCATCAAACAGCGCAGCTATGGTATATAAGTCTTCGATAACCGCCCGTCACTCTGAATCAAATGACATGTCGCCCGAACCGACCTCAAAACGATACGTAGCAGACTTATCGCCGTTATCGAATTCAAGATTCAAAATGGTCTCGCCGTCGTAGCCAAGCGGAAGGAAATCGCTCTCGAAGTCGCCGCTGCCCAAGGTAAGGCTCGCCTTAAAGCCCGTCGAGTTCGGAACCATCATCTCCACATCGCCCGAGCCCACACTCACGTCCATCGACTTCGCGGGGGCCTGGTAGAGCTCGAACGTCACATCGCCCGAACCGACCTCAGCACTGAGCGAATCAGTCACGCTGCCCGCAAACTCTACATCTCCCGCACCCAGGAAAAGGTCGAAACCATCACAGGTGACACCGGCAATCTGCAGATCACCCGAGCCCACGTGCGCGTTGACTCCCTTCAGATGTTCGGCAACACGGCGCGGCAGCTCGACCGTAACTGAGCGATCGATTGCCTTACCGTCATCACTTCCAAACTGGGAAACCTTGAGCGTCGAGTCCTCGACGGATGCGATGTTCTGCGTCGCGGCCTTGGAGGCATCCATACCATTGGCAACGCGTCCCCGCTCGATAACGCGAGCCTTGTTACCATCAATAACCTTGACGTCCACCGTAGCCGCATCGATATCGAAATCGAGGTAGCGAAACTCATCGGCATCAAAGGTCGTACACGAAAGCTGCTGAGGCCGAGCGGAATAGTTACCGCCATCGTTCATAAAATCGTCGTCATCAACCACATCGTCCATACCGGACAAGCCGGGTATAACATCGTCGAGATCCCACGGGCCATCAAAATGAATCAAAGTCCGCGAAACGCCAAAAACAAGCCCGATAATCAGTACAAACGCTCCGATGCCGACGCCCAGGCGCAGCTTGGATTCATGCGAAAGCTTCATCATTCGTCACCTTCTTTGGCACATGGCTCAGCGGTGGCCGCGGTAGCCACGTCAGCATCAGGTTCCGCAGAAGTATCCTTCCCCTGGGCCCTGACCGCCACCGGTGCCGGACCAACCTGAATATCCCCGCGCGCCCAATCGCCATCGAGTGCACGCGCCACCCAGTGATAGATGGGAATCGTGAAGAAGATCAGCGCAGCAAAGGGGCCGGCACCAAACAGGAACATCAGTAAAAAGAACAGCAGCCAGCACACGGCCCAATACGGGAATGACTGGAACGGACCCTTCACCGGAGTCGGACCAGCCGCACCGGTACCCGTCATCTGAGCCGTCGCCGCATTGGCAGCCTGCGCACTCCAGCTTGCCGCCTGCGCCGCCTTGGCTGCCGCGTCACTTGCCTGCGTTGCCGCCTCGGTGGCGCGCGCCGCCGCCTCATGGGTGCGGGCGCGCTCTGCCGCCTCGGCCTCGCGCTGACGAGCGCGGTCCTCGTTCTCAAACTCGATATCGTCCTCAATCTCATCGCTCGGATTGAGCAGCTCGTCCAGACTCACACCATAGAGCTTGGCGAGCGAGATCAGGTTCTCGGTATCGGGCGAGCTCTCCGCACGCTCCCATTTACTAACCGCCTGGCGCGACAGCCCCAGCTTTCGCGCCAGCCCTTCTTGGCTAAAGCCCTTGCTGCGGCGAAGGTCGGCGAGCCGCTGCGCAGTTTCTACATTCATGGTTCCTCCTATGTGATGCCAGCCGTGCCGCCGGACCGTTTGTGTTCTTAAGGCGCCTTGCACAGTTAAAAATCTATCCGCCACCGCCAAAAGCATGCCACCTATTCTAGTGAGATTTTTGACAACTGGCGGTTGCGGGCACATATGAGCTGCGGAAATGTGTCCAAACAAAGCAATGAGCCGCAGCTCGGTTGTCCCCGTTGCGGCGTTAACGGTAGTATGGTCGTACTGTTTATTTCGCACCGCCAACGGAGGGAGTTCCGCGCCGTGAACCGCGATTTCGCCTCATCGCTCATCCAGCTCAACAACACGTTCTATCGCGAGCACTCCGCTTCCTTTTCCGATACGCGCCAGGCCCCGTGGCCCGGCTGGGTACGCACCATGGATATCGCGCTCGAACAGCTCGACGTCGCCACGATCGAGCATCCCGTCCGCGTCTTCGATCTTGCCTGTGGCAATATGCGATTCGAGAACTTTGCCGCCGGCGGCGCACTTGCCGCCAAGGGCGTCGATGGCGCAAACCCCTCGGCAGATGCCAGCTGCCCGTTTGAGTTCTATGGTGTCGACTCGTGCCAAGACCTGGCCATCGATGCACATGGCCACGCGCTGCGCATTCCCAACCTGCACTTCCAGGAACTCGACGTGCTCGACGCCCTTATGAAGCTCAACCCCGCCGAGACGCCCGACGTGCTTTTCGACGCCCCGCTCGCCGACATCTCGGTCTGCTTTGGCTTTATGCACCATGTGCCGTCGTGCGAGTACCGTGTACGCGTGCTCGACGCTCTGGTGCGTCAGACGCGCCCGGGCGGCATCATCGCCATCAGCTTTTGGGAGTTTATGAACGACGAGCGCATGGCGCGCAAGGCTGTTCGCGCCGAGGCCCGCGCCGAGCTCACCCCGCCGTTTGAGGGTTACGATTCCGCGCAGTTTGAAGCCGGCGACCACCTCATTGGCTGGCAAAACGACCGCCACGCCTACCGCTATTGTCATCACTTTGACGATCAGCAGATCACCGACCTGGTGCGCGGCGTCCGTACGTTCTACAAGAGTGGCGAGGTCCCCGTGCGCGAGCTTGAGCGTTTCCATGCCGACGGTCGCAGCGGCGAGCTCAACCGCTATGTGATTCTCAAGCGCCTGTAGGTATCGGCGACTCGCCGCCGAGCCGTGCCGCTTCTTTCGGGCAAACTATGCCCACCCTTTTCAACCCATTGACGGAACGTGCAGCTATGCGTTCCATACTTATGACCAAGGAGCCTCATGGGAGCCATCCACGTTCGCACGCCTAAGAACTTTGTGCTCGAGGAGCGCCTGGAACGCTACGCCGATGCGATTGAGACAAACCCCGAGGCTTATGCCGGAGATTGGCGCAAGGCCTGTGCGCCCGCAGGCAGCAAGCCCTTTGAACACCTTCACCTGGATCTTGGCTGTGGCAAGGGAACGTACCTTGTAGAGCGCGCGGTCCACGAGCCAAACACCCTCTTTATCGGTATGGACCAGGAGCCCATCTGCATCGCCTATGCCGCACAGAAAATCTGCGAGCAGGAACTGACCAACGCACTCGTCCTGCCCCGAGGCGCCGCATCGCTGCCGCAGCTGTTTGCCGCAGGCGAGCTCGATGTCATCACCATTAACTTTCCCACGCCGCAGCCCAAGGCCAAGTACGCCAAAAAACGACTCGTCCATGTCGACCATCTGATGCTCTACCGCCCGCTCTTTGCAGCCGGCGCCACCGTCACGCTGCGCACCGACAGCAAGCCATTGCGCGACTACGCCCTAGGGCAGTTTACCGCGGCCGGCTACGACACGCTTTGGGTAAGCGACAACGTCCGCCGCGACCATCCCGAGCATCCCGAGACCGAGTACGAGCGCCGCACGCGCGAGATGGGCGCCGCCGTCTATGGCATTTGCGCCACACCTGGAGCGCAGCCCAGCGATGAACAGCTCGCGGCGGGGCGCGCGCAGGAGCAAAGCCTAGCCTGCTACCTGCCCGATAACCTCGATGAGCTCGCCTATGTGCCTCTGGGCATGGAAGAGGCCGTCGAGAACTTTAGAAACCGTGCCCGCAAGGGCAAGAAGCGCCTACCGCAGGATCCTAGGGGCTTCTGATGGTCGCGACGTCGGCAAACAAGCGCGAATAGGCGCCAACAAACGACCCTCAAATCTAAGTGAGTAGACTTTTTTGCAATAGCCAAGCACAACCCGCATAACCAATACTAAAACCGCAGGTAGAGCCCTTGCGCAAAAGCCATGTGCTCGCGATATTGCAAAAAGTCTACTCACTTAGCTGGCAACTGCACCAAACGGCTGGGCAGAACGCCCATTTCCTGCATTTTCTTGCCTGCGAACGCATCGATGCGACGCTACGCCATAATAGTTGGCGGACAAACGCGAGAGAAAGCAACCACATGGCACAGACCACGACAGACACCACCGCCAGCACCGTTTCCGGCGCCGGAGCCGCCAGCTCATTCTCGGGCGGCACGGGAACCGAAGCCGAGTTCGGTTCGCTCGGCGCGCTCTCCCCCACCTGGTGGGAGCCCGAGGATGGCAGTGAGCCCGAACCGTGGCTCACGCCCGATCAGGCCTTCGAACGTTTCTTTGAATGGACGAGCGATCGCGGTATTGAGCTGTGGGACCACCAGGAAGAGGCCCTCATGGATCTAGCCGCCGGTGACCATGTCATTTTGGGAACACCGACCGGATCGGGTAAATCGCTCGTCGCGCTGGGAATGCTCTTTATGGGCATGGCGCAGGGCAAGCGCTGCTACTACACGGCTCCTATCAAGGCTCTGGTCAGTGAGAAGTTTTTCGACCTTGTGCAGGTGCTCGGCCGCGATAACGTCGGCATGATCACCGGCGACACGCACATCAACACCAAGGCGCCCGTCATCTGTTGCACGGCAGAAATCCTTGCCAACGACGCACTGCGCGAGGGCGAAGATGCCGATGTTGGCTGCGTCGCCATGGACGAGTTCCACTACTTTGCCGACCCCGATCGCGGTTGGGCCTGGCAGGTGCCACTGCTCGCCCTGCCTCACACGCAATTCATGCTCATGAGCGCCACGCTCGGCGATGTCACCGCGATCGCCGCCTCGCTCGAGGAGCACACCGGCGCTGCTTGCGACCTGGTTGTCGACGCCCCGCGCCCTGTTCCGCTGAGCTACGACTATGTGACGACCTCCCTCGAGGGCACCGTCGAGCTCGCCATGCGCCGCGGAGAGGCCCCACTCTACATCGTGCACTTTAGTCAGGACGCCGCGCTTGCCACGGCACAGTCGCTCGCCAACTTTGGCATTGCCAGCAAGGAGCAGCGCGAGGCCATCAAGGAAGCGGCCAAGGGCACGAGCTTCTCGACCGCCTTCGGCAAGATCCTCAAGCGCCTGCTCGGCTGCGGCGTCGGCGTGCACCACGCCGGCATGCTGCCGCGCTATCGCTTGCTGGTCGAGCGCCTGGCGCAGCAGGGATTGCTGCCCGTCATCTGCGGCACCGACACACTTGGCGTCGGCATCAATGTGCCCATCCACACCGTGGTGCTCACCGCGCTCACCAAGTTCGATGGTTACAAGATGCGTCGCCTGCGCGCCCGCGAATTCCATCAGATCGCCGGTCGCGCTGGCCGCTCGGGCTTCGACACCGAGGGCATGGTCATCGCCGAGGCGCCGGAGCACGAGATTGAGAACGCCAAGCTCATGGCCAAAGCGGGCGATGACCCCAAAAAGCTCCGCAAGATTAAAAAGAAGAAAGCTCCCGAGGGCTTTGTCACCTGGAACAAGCAGACCTTTGAGCGCCTGATCGAGACGCAGCCCGAGACGCTCAAACCGCGCCTGAGCATCACGCACTCCATGGTGATTAGCGTGGTCGAGCAGGGCGGCAACGCCCGTGCCCGCGTGCACGATCTCATCGAGACGAGCCTGCAAACGCCCGAGGAAAAGGCGAAGCTCGAGGTTCGCGCCGACGAGATCTTCGCCACGCTCATCGACTCCGGCGTCGTCGTGCGCACCGAGGTGCCGCTCGCACCCGACGCCCCAGCCGACGCCGCGCCCGACATCGACTATGCGCTGACAGTCGACCTGCCCGAGGACTTTGCGCTCGATCAGCCGCTCTCACCGTTTTTGCTTGCCGCGCTGGAGCTACTTGATCCCGAGAGCGAGACCTATACCATGGACCTCATCTCGATGGTTGAGGCGACGCTCGAGGACCCCAAACAGGTGCTGCGCGCGCAGGAGCGTACCGCGCGTGACCGTGCCATGGCCGAGATGAAGGCTGACGGTGTCGAGTACGAGGAGCGCCTGGAGCGCATCCAAGATGTCACCTACGAAAAGCCGCTCGAGGAGCTGCTCGACGCCGCCTTTGATAAGTACTGCCAGGAAGTGCCCTGGGCCAACGACTACCAGCTCTCGCCCAAGAGCGTCCTGCGCGATATGCTGGAGAGCGCGAGCGACTTTAAGGGCTATATCCAAAAGCTCGGCATCGCCCGCTCCGAGGGCATTCTGCTGCGCTACCTGGCCGAGGCCTACCGCTCGCTCGATCGCACCGTGCCCATTGAGAAGCGCGACGAGCGCTTGCGCGACATCATTTCGTGGCTGGGCTTTGTGGTGCGCTCGGTGGACTCGAGCCTGGTGGACGAGTGGGAGAACGCCGGCAACCCGGCTGCGCTCGACGCCGCGCCGCCGCAGGGCATCGACGAGGTCGTGGCAGACCGCCGTGGCTGCACCCTGCTGGTGCGCAACGCGCTCTTCCGCCGCGTGACCCTTGCCGCCCGCGAGCATGTTCGCGACCTGGGCGCGCTCGACGACGACTGGGGCATGAGCGAGATCCGCTGGCAAAAAGCACTCGACGCTTACCACGAGCAGCACGAGGAAATCCTCACCGACGGAGATGCCCGCAGCGCCGCGATGTTTTCCATCGACGAGTCCGACGAGAAGACCGCGCACGTATGGCACGTGCACCAGATCTTTGCTGACGAGGATGGCGACCACGATTTTGGCATCATGGGCGATGTCGATCTGGACGCCACGCAAGACGGCGGCGAGGTCATCTTCAAAAACTACCGCGTCGGCTTTATCGAGGACCTGCTCGAGGACTAGCCGGGCACAATGGAACGAAACGAAGCGGGGTCGCTGGCAACATCGCCAGCGGCCCCGCTTTTGCGCGATACGCTATCCCCTACTCGGTATCCTCGACCTCATACGAATCCGCCTCGGCTGGCTCATCATTTGTCTCCGGCGCAGCCCCGCGCGCCTCGTCAAAGGCGGCCTTCATGGTCTTGTTGCCCCACGTGAGCTTGCGAATGGTAAGATCATCGGCCTTCTTGTTGGCCAGGCGCAGATTGTTCTCGGAGGACAGCAACGCCTCCTTGGTTTTCTGCAG